>NZ_JBTEKS010000347.1:0-4691 GCF_054333355.1 Methylomagnum sp.
CCCGTGTCGGGCTGAAGCCCGACCTACAATCTCCACGAACGCTCCCAACCATCAACCCCCGATTCCAGCCGCACGGATCGGACGGCACATCCCAATCAGCGGCAAACTCAATCAAGCAAGGAGTCCTCATCATGGCAAACGCCAGCCTTTCCCAATCCCCCGTCGAAGTCCGCCAAACCAAGCTGCTCATCGACGGCCAGTGGGTCGACGCCGCCAGCGGCAAGACCTTCGAAACCCTCAACCCCGCCACCGGCGACGTCATCGCCCAGGTCGCCGAAGCCGATAAAGAAGACGTGGATCGCGCCGTTAAGGCCGCCCGCCGCGCCTTCGAAACCGGCCCCTGGCGCACGATGGATGCCCGCGAGCGGGGCCGCCTGCTGTACAAGCTGGCCGACTTGATGGAGCAGCACATCGACGAACTGGCCGCGCTGGAAACCCTCGACAATGGCAAGCCCATCCGCGACAGCCGCAACGCCGACCTGCCGCTGGCCATCGACTGCCTGCGCTACTACGCCGGGTGGGCCGACAAGCTGGAAGGCAAGACCATCCCCATCCGGGGCAATCATTTCTGCTATACCCGCCACGAGCCGGTGGGCGTGGTCGGCCAGATCATCCCCTGGAACTTCCCGTTGCTGATGCTGGCCTGGAAATGGGGTCCGGCCCTGGCAGCAGGCTGCACCATCGTGATGAAAACCGCCGAGCAGACGCCGCTGTCGGCCCTGCGGGTGGCTGAATTGGCAATGGAAGCGGGCTTCCCGAACGGCGTCATCAATGTGATTTCCGGCTTCGGGCCGACGGCGGGCGCGGCGATTTCCGAACACATGGACATCGACAAGGTGGCCTTCACCGGCTCCACCGAAGTGGGCAAGCTCATCATGCAAGCCGCCGCCCGTTCCAACCTCAAGCGCGTCACGCTGGAACTGGGCGGCAAAAGCCCGAACATCGTGTTCGCCGACAGCGACCTGGACGCCGCCGTGGAAGGCGCTTTCCTCGGCCTGTTCTTCAACCAGGGCCAATGCTGCTGCGCCGGGTCGCGGCTGTTCGTGGAGCAGAAGGTCTACGACGAATTCGTGGACCGCATCGCCCACCGCACCGGGCAGCAAGTGGTCGGCGATCCGTTCGACTTCAACACCACCCAAGGCCCGCAGGTCAGCCAGGAGCAGTTCGACAAGATCATGGCCTACATCGACATCGGCAAAGCCCAAGGCGGTCGGCTGGTGCGGGGCGGCGGCAGGGTAGGGGAGCGGGGTTATTTCATCGAGCCGACCGTGTTCGCCGATGTGCGCGACGAGATGACCATTGCCCAGGAGGAAATCTTCGGCCCGGTCTTGTCGGTGATTCCGTTCAAGGACGTGGACGAGGTCATCGCCCGGGGCAATCGCAGCCTTTATGGACTCGCCGCCGCCGTGTGGACCCGCGACATTAGCAAGGCCCACCGCTTGGCGGCGGAACTCAAGGCCGGGACGGTGTGGGTGAATTGCTATGACGTGTTCGATGCCGCCGCGCCGTTTGGCGGGTTCAAGATGTCGGGGATCGGGCGGGAATTGGGGAGTTATGCGATGCAGAATTATTTGGAGGTTAAGACGGTGACGGTGGCTTTGTAGGATTGGCTATCGAAGTTGGGCACAGCGCTGAGGGCTGTGCCCAACTTTAATTCCCGTTACCCCCCCGATTTCTTAACCACCCAGCCCTTTTTCCCCAGCGCCTCCATCACTGCGGCCACATGGTCGCCCTGCACCTCGATGACCCCATCCTTGACGGTGCCGCCGGAACCGCAGCGCTGCTTCAATTCCTTGCCCAGCTTGTCCAGTTCCGCGTCGGGCAGTGGCACGCCCATCACCACGGTCACGCCCTTGCCCTTGCGGCCCTTGGTTTCCAAGCGTACCCGCACAATGCCGTCGGTTTTTGGCGCGGGCTTGGCCTTGCCGCATTGGCAGCGGGCCACGGGCTGGCGACAGGCGGGGCACATGCGGCCATGTTCGGTGGAATAGACGAGACCGCCGACGGCGGGGGATTTTTTGGCGCTCATGAGTTGGGTGTGGTGCGGTAGAACTCGTCCCGGATTTCGAATAGCGCCTCTTCCACCCGCGCCGGATCGGGACGTTCCGGCAAGAGGCTGCGTTCGAAGGCGGCGCGGATCTCGGCCAGCTTGGCTTCGGCGCGGTTGACCAGATCGTCATACTCGAACTCGCCCCGGCGGATGCTGAGCAGGAAATCCCGGTCGGGGCGGCGCACCCGGACCAAGCCTTCGGTGGCAATTTCCAGCGCCATGTTCAGCAGCCGGAAGGTGTGCATCATGTTCTTGGCGTCGTAGCGCTTGCCGTGGGCCAGCGTGCCTTGATAACGGGCCTCGTTGCGGCGTTCCACCCAGTCCCAATATTCGCGGTATTCTCGGCAGTGGACGGCGTAGCCGTCCTTGTTGAAATGCAGGAAGCCGACCGGCGTCAGGTCTTTCGGGATGGAACTGAGGCTCACCGCCTGCGCCTCCGGGCCGGAGACGACGCCCCGCAGCCCGGCGCCCGGCGCGTGGAAGAGGGCGTAGCCATCGCGGAAATGGGGAATGGCGGCGAGTCCGCAATCCTCCTGCCGGAAACCGCGTCGGCTCAGCCACTCCGTCAGCGGCACGCTGCCCTGGCCCTCGGCGATGTGGCAGAAATCCAGCACGCCTTTCCGTTCCGGTGCCACGGGGTTGAGGATTTTCTTATTGAGGCCACGGGCCTTCTTGATTTGGGTTTGGGCATAACCGGCGAACGTTTCCTCGCACAGCTTGCTGAGGAACATCTCGGGGGCTAACCGCGCCAGCAGCGGGTGGCGATAGCGGACGCAATCGGCGGGCGTGGCGAGCAATTCCAACAGGTTGGGGTTGTTCTTGCGGAGCAGTTCGGCGTAGCGCCGCAGTTCGTAATACACCTCGTCCTGGCTGTCGTTGGCGACCTGCTCCACGGCGCCGAAGCCGTAGAACGCCCGCTTCGGCAGAATGAACACGCCTTTCAGGTCGAGGTCGGAGGCGGGCAGTTGCAGGCCGTAGGCTTGGCTGCCGCTCACGCATTCCAGCAGCAGCCATTCGCGATGGGCTTGCAGGGTGGCGTAGTTCATGGCGTCAACAGGCGGCGGAACAGGCGGTTCAAGGGCTCCGCCTCGCCCTGATGGGACGGGAGTTCGCGGCTGGCGTCCAGATAAGCGGGCAGGCGCTCGGCGATGAAGGCGTGGAGGATGGGCACGGGCGCGATGATGGCTTTTTCGTCCGCCGTCCGCTTGCGGGCCAGCAAGTCGTCGATGGCCTGCTGAGTGTCGGCGTCGTCGATCAGGGTCCGTAACGTGGCGAATTCCATGGGCGGCACGGCGCGGCGTTCCAGAATCCATCCCGCCGCCAGCAGCGGGCGCAGCGCGTAGAAGTATTTTTTCAGTAGCACCGCGTCCCCGGCGAGGTCTTGCTCGAAGGCGTTGCGGGCCATGCGCAGGTAATGGTGGCTACCGGCGCGGGGCGAGAAATAGGCCGGGATCAGCGCCGTCAAGGCTTGGAAGAACCGCTCGTCCCGCCGGTAGACGATGGGCGAGTGCAGCCATTCGTAGAACGCGGCGTTGTTCTTGCGGAACAGCGCCAGCGCCTTGCGGACATCCCAGCCGATCACGTCCAGCACCGCGTCCACCGGGCATTCGATCACGTCGCGGCGGTCGCCGATGCTGAGATAGTGGTCACGGTCGTGGACGTAGATGAACCGGACATCGTAGTCGCTGTCCGGCGAGGCGAAGCCCCATGCGCGGCTACCGGATTCCGCCGCGTAGAGGATGCGGACGGCGCGGCGGGTTTCGATGTCGGCGAGTTGGGCGAGGATTTGGGCGTGCATGGGGAAATGATTCATGGTTTTCAAGGATGACGGCACCATGATTTTGCCTCAACGAGCAGGGGGTGGCCATCAAGTCGCAATGGCTAAATCAGATTCGAGTATGTAAAGGCTATTGGGTATCAGATTGTGGCAGTGTAACCCTTGGTCAGCCAACGGAATATCAAACTTAACAAGGACTCGCCCGTGAGTATTTTTTGGTTCGACAACGATTCCCCTTTTGTCAATAAGTACCCAATAGTTATCGCCTGGACGGCAATCTTTTGGAGCTGAAACCGTTCCATTGAATGAGCGCAAGACGACTTTGGTATTGGCTGCGAGCATAATAATTACGGAATGACGGATTTCATCTAGGCAAGCGTGGTAGGCTGGGTTGAGGAACGAAACCCAGCACAGGCGGCAAATAAGCTGGGTTTCCGCAAAGCTCCAACCCAGCCTACGGCTCTCCGTTAATAAGACGTAGCCCGGATGGGGTGCGGCGGAATCCGGGATAACCGCGCCATCATAAGCCCGGATTCCGTAAAGTCCAATCCATGCTTGGCAGCACCTCAGTTATCCCGGATTTTCTCGTTTCCAAGGAGTATGTACAACCAAGCTTTTGCAAGAACCCACACCCACCATCCGCCCAAATACAAAGGCACCACGCTTTGAGCCAAATGCACAATGCGCCATGTGAGAAAGAATTGAATCAGCGCATATAAGCCAAGCCCCACCATTGCAAGCGCTACAAGGCTTGGAACGATTAGGGTTGCCAAAATAGTTTTCATTCGGCTGGTTTCTAGGCGCAGATGAGAGAATCAACAAACGTAGAGATGTGGCTGGATGGGGCAGGGCGGAATCCGGGAT
>NZ_JBTEKS010000348.1:0-4685 GCF_054333355.1 Methylomagnum sp.
ATCCCAGTTGGCATGGTGGGTTACGGCGCACGGCGGCACTGCCGGGTATTACCAAGCCTCCCTTGACGTGCGCCTAACCCACCCTACAAATTTCAGGTGGGCGGAAGTGCCCCGCCCCTCAATTCTTATCGGCCTCCGCCACCCGCACCGCCGAGGGCAGGGCCGGTCTAGCTTCTACGAAATAAGCGCGGATCCCCTTGAACACGGCGCGGGCGATGCGTTCCTGATGCTTGGCGTCGTTCAGGTTGCGCTCCTCGTCCGGGTTGGAGATGAAGGCCGTTTCCACCAGCATGGACGGCACGTCGAGAGACTTCAGCACCACGAAGCCGGCCTTCTGCACGGCCTCGTGGTGGATTTCGAAATCCTTCCGCAACTCCCGCAACACCTTCCCGGCGGCCTTGTCGCTGGCCTCCTGGGTGGCGTTCTTGGACAGATCGACCAGCACCGAGGCCAGCGTTTTCCCCTTGTCCTTGAGCTTCACGCCGTCCACCAGGGCCACGTTCTCGCTGTCCGCCAGCCAGCGGGCGGCCTCGCTGGACGCGCCGTGGTCCGACAGGGTGAACACCGACGAGCCTCTGACGTCGTTGTTCTCGTAGGCGTCGGCGTGCAGCGAGACGAACAGGTCGGCATGGGCTTTCCGGGCGATTTCGGCCCGCTGGCGCAGGTCCACGAATTGGTCGCTGGCCCGCACCATGACGGCTTTCATGCCCGGCTCGGCGCGGATGAAACCGGCGAGCTTGCGGGCGATGGCCAGCACCACATCTTTTTCCAGCACGCCGTTGGGACCAATCGCCCCGGTGTCCTTGCCACCGTGACCGGCATCGATGGCGACCACGAAGGCGGCGGGCGGTTTGGGCTTCGCGGCGGATGAAGGCTTCCGTCCATCCTGGCTGGCGACGGGCTTGGCCTGGGCCTGGGCTTGACTCTGGGGCGGCGCGGCCGGTGGGACCGGCGACCATTCGACCACCATCCGCACGCCTTCGGGTTGGTTTTCGATGTGGTAGTGGGGCACCGCCGGGTTCTTGAGATCGACCCTCAAGCGCAGGCTGTTCGGCGCCTTGCCGGGCAGGGAGCCGATCCGCGCCGCGATGGGGTGATTGGCGGGCGGCTGGCTCAGGCCGGGGGGCAGCGCGGTGTCGCTGACCTCGATGGTGAGCCGGGGCGGGGCGGCGGAACGGGTGAGCTTGTAGGTGGGCTGGCCGGAGAAATCCACCAGCAGGCGGGCGCGGGGGGTGTCCGTCCAATGGATGGATTTCACCTGCGCCCTGGCCGCGCTCAGCGACGGCAGGCAGGCGAAGAACACGAGTAGCAGTGAACCGAGTAAGACCTTGTTATTCATCGTCGAGCGCCCCTGTGGAAGTCGGGCAAACATAGCGTCAAGGGCGGTTGTCCGCAAGGGTTGGCGGGATAATCTGTGATGGGGTTTTGATTAGCAGGTGGCCCGGATGGAACGCGGCGGAATCCGGGCCGCTTTCGTTATTTCTTGGGCTTCGGAAAATAACGCACGCCAGGAACGTGTTCAAAATCGTCGTCTTGGGTCCAGAGCGTGGCAGCGTACTGTTGGGCGGCGGCATAGATAAGGCTGTCCGCCATCGCCAATCGGTGTTCAAGCGCTAATTTGGCGGCGGAGAGGGCCAGCGTTTCGTCAATTGGAACGACCCGGCCCCTTCGCATCGCCAGCGCGATCCGTCGGGCGTCTGCTTCGCCACGAACCCGCAGGAAGAATTTGAAAACTTCGTGAAGGACGATGCTGGGCACCAGTAGCCCGGCGATGTCCGTTGCGACCGGCGCGAATCTATCGGCGTTGGGTCCATCCTGGAAATATTCAATCCAGCCGGAGGAATCCAGGACGTTCATAGCGGGCGGTCGTGCTTTTCTCGCACGAAAGGTTCGGTGCATCCCTTAAGAATGCCGCGCAAGGATTCGATAGGCTCGACCGGCAAGATGTGCATTTGCCCGTCGTACACCAGAATTTCCAGCATTTGGCCGGGTTGGATATTGAGTTGTTGGCGGGCTTCCGGGGGAATGGTGATTTGGTAATCCGAGGAAACGGTGACGGACATGGGGTCTGCCTCTATCGGTTAGGATGGCTGGTCGAGATTATAAGCAAGTAACCTGGAGAAGCGGCTAGCCCGCCTCCAATCCCGCCAAAACCACCCTCCCCTTCTCCGTATTCGCCATCAACTCCACCCGCCGCCCCTCGCCCTCAATCTCCAGCGTTATCTCCAAATCCGCCTCCGGCAGCAGCCCCAAGCCCCGTTCCGGCCATTCGATGAAGCAGGTGGCGTCCGGGCGGAGATAATCCCGGATGCCCATCCATTCCAGTTCCTCCGGGTCGTTGAGCCGGTACAGGTCGAAGTGGAACAGGCTGCGGTCGGGCAGCGCGTATTCCTCCACCAGGGTGAAGGTCGGGCTTTTCACCGCGCCCGCGTGGCCCGCCGCCCGGAGGCAGCCCCGGGTGAAGGTGGTCTTGCCCGCGCCCAGGTTGCCATGCAGGAACACCAGACAACCGGGCGGCAGGGCGCGATACACCCGGCCCGCGAATTCAAGCGTGTGGGCCTCGTCGAGTAGCAGCCGCTTCATAGGTTGACCAAGCGCCGCAAAGGCTCCATCAAATCACCGGCCAGAAGGCCGCGCTCCCCGGACTTGGCGGCGTCATCGCCCGCCGCGCCGTGCAGCCGGACAGCCAGGGTCGCCGCGTCCAGCAAGTCCAGCTTTTGCGCCAGCAAGCCCGCCGTGACCCCGGTCAATACATCGCCCATGCCGCCGCTCGCCATGCCCGGGTTGCCAGCGGTGCAGACGGCGGGAATGCCATCCTTGCCCACAATCAGCGTGCCCGAGCCTTTCAGCACCGCCACGCCGCCATACTTGGCCTGCAATTCCCGCACGGCGGCGTAGCGGTCGCGCTGCACCTCGGCGGTCGAGACGCCCAAGAGCCGCGCCGCTTCGCCGGGATGGGGCGTCAGTATCCAGTGGTCACGCCGGAGGGGATGCTCGGCCAGCAGGTTCAGCCCGTCGGCGTCCACCACCAGCGGCAGCTCGGTCGCCAACACGGACGCCAACAACTCCCGCGCCCAATCCGACCGGCCCAGCCCCGGCCCGAGGGCGATGACCGAGGCGCGGGCCAGCACGGCGCGTAATTCTTCCGGGCCTTCCACGCCGTGGCACATCAATTCCGGGCGGGCCAGGTTCAACAGGGCGGCGTGGTCCTGACGGGTGGCGACGCTCACCAAGCCCGCCCCGACCCGCCCCGCCGCTTCCGCCGCCAACCGCGCCGCGCCGCTGTAGCCGTGGTCGCCGCCCACCACCAGCACATGGCCGAAGTGGCCTTTATGGGCGAAGCGGGGCCGGGGCTGCAGGCCGCGTCCCCAGAGCGGCAGCAGCCGGGCCGAGGGCTTGGCGCTGTGCCGGACATCCAGGGACGTGCCGAGATCGTCGAACACCACCTCGCCCGAGTATTCCAGCCCCTCGCCCGTGAACAGGCCGCGCTTCAGGCCGATGAAGCTCACGGTGAGGTGGGCCTTGACCGCCACGCCCAAGGCGGTGCCGGTGTCCGCGTGCAGGCCCGAGGGAATATCCAGGGCCAGGATGCGTCCGGGGCGGCCACTCCGCACCACGCCGAGTTGCGCGTAGCGGTTGATGGCCCGGATGATTTCCGCGTATGGACCTTCCACTTCGCGGTCCAGCCCGGTGCCGAGCAACGCATCCACCACCACTTCCGCGCCCTCGAAATCGACCGGGATGAAATCCAGGATTTCGCCGCCCGCCGCCCGGAAGTCTTGATAAGCCGTCAGCGCGTCGCCCTTGAGCGCTTCGGGCGGCGCGGCGGGATAGACCCGCACGTCCCAATCGGCTTGATGGGCCAGCCGCGCCAGCACATAGCCATCGCCGCCGTTGTTGCCCGCGCCGCACACCGCCGACAGGGTGCGGGCCTCCGGGTGGCGCTCGCGCAGGGCCGCGAACGCCGCGATGCCGGCCTGGCGCATCAAATCAATGCCGGGAATGCCCAGCGTGTCGATGGCATAGCGGTCCATGGCCCGGACATCCTGGGCGCGGTAGAGTTCCGGGGGCAGGGGGCGGTGGTAGGTTTGGGGCATGGTTGAACGACCTGTGGCGGCTGGTGGAGTGCAAGAGACTGCCATCATTAAATTAAAACTGGCTCCGGCCCCGTTGGCTGAGCGGAGTCGAAGCCAATGGAGCCGGAGCCAGCCACCGTTCGCTGACCGGAGTCGAAGCGAGCGGCGGCTGGCTCCTCGAACCGCATAACGTAGGCGATTTCCAGGCAAAGACATACCTGTAGGATGGGTAGAGCGAAGCGAAACCCATCAGCCTGTGTCCGGCTCGATGGGTTTCGCGAGTACGCTCTACCCATCCTACATCCAGATCAAGAGTGACAAGCATTTTTGGAAATCGCCTTAGGGATCAGCGTGGGCGGGAGCTTAATGGGAACCAGTGTAAAAACTGCCCAGTGACAGTTCCTTTCAATAACCAATCAGGTTAATTTGTTCCCATGGAGAAACGAACCCCGCATTGCAAGCTGCCAGTCATCAAAACCCTGATTGAAGCGGGCAAGGTGCGAGCTACCGGCACCGCCTTGGCGGGCGGGGCTGCAATGGGTTTTGATTTCGAGGGAATCGTCGCCGTGGTTAAGACGCTGACTCCGACGGATTTCTACAAGAGCATGA
>NZ_JBTEKS010000349.1:0-4685 GCF_054333355.1 Methylomagnum sp.
GAACGGCGGGACCACGAGCCGTTCATGGCTCGATACGTCAACACGAACGGTTCGTCGCGTGAGTCCTGAATAATAAACCCACTCAAAACACATGAATAATAGAGTTTACATCTATACGGACGGCGCTTGCCGTGGCAATCCCGGCCCCGGCGGTTGGGGCGCTTTACTACGCTATCGGGATAAAGAAATCGAGTTATGCGGCGGCGATCCCGCCACCACCAATAACCGCATGGAGCTCCTGGCCGCCATCCGGGGACTGGAGGCACTGAAACACCCTTGTTTAGTGACAGTCACTACTGACTCTATTTATGTCCTTAAAGGTATCTCCGAATGGCTGCCCAACTGGCTGCGCAAGGGCTGGAAAACCGCCGGGAATACCCCGGTCAAAAACGCCGACTTGTGGCAATCGCTGGTGGCCGCGCAGAATAACCACCAAGTCGAGTGGCAATGGATTAAAGGCCACACAGGACACCCCGAGAACGAACGCGCCGACCGCTTGGCGAACCGGGGCATCGACGAATTATCCCGTCTCAACCGTAAATAAACCCATGCGCCAAATCGTCCTCGACACTGAAACCACCGGCCTGGAACCCGCCGCCGGTCATCGCGTCATCGAAATCGGCTGCGTCGAGCTGCTCGACCGCAAGCTCACCGGCCAGCACTTCCACGTCTATCTGAACCCGGAACGCGACATCGACGCGGGCGCCGTGGCGGTCCACGGGCTGAGCGCGGAATTCCTCGCCGACAAGCCGAGGTTCGCGAGCATCGTCGCCGATTTTCTGGCGTTCGTGAAAGGCGCGGAACTCATCATTCACAACGCGCCCTTCGACGTGGGCTTCCTGAACCACGAGTTGCGGCTGTGGGGCCAAGCGGGCGGCGACATCGCCGACTATTGCGGCGTCCTCGACACCCTGGCCCTGGCGAAGAAAAAGCATCCCGGCCAGCGCAACAACCTGGACGCGCTGTGCAAGCGCTACGGCGTGGACAACGGCCACCGCGACTTGCACGGCGCTTTGCTGGACGCGGAAATCCTGGCGGATGTCTATCTGGCGATGACCGGCGGGCAAACCTTGCTGAGCTTGGAGCCGGAGCCGGAAACACCCGCCGCGTCGCTGGCTTCGGCGACGGCGTCCTTGTCCCTGCCAGCAGCGTTGGTGGCGCGGGACCGCCCCCGGCTGAAAGTCGTGCGGTGCAGCGAGCCGGAAGAGGAGGCCCACCAAAAGCGGCTGGGCGAAATCGCCAAGGCCAGCGGCGGTGCCTGTCTTTGGGCGGCGAAGGCGTAGAATCGCGGCGGCGAATCGGTTATCCTTTGCGGCCTTCCGGCGGCAAGCCCGCCAGGAAGCTTCGGAGGGGTGGCAGAGCGGTTTAATGCGGCGGTCTTGAAAACCGTTGATGGTTGATCCCATCCGGGGGTTCGAATCCCTCCCCCTCCGCCAAATTCAAAGACTTAACGTCGCAAAAAAGCCAGCTTCGATGCTGGCTTTTTTGTTTCTGCAAACGGTTTTGCCCACGCCGCCGCTCTCCTCTGGAGTCCGAACTTTAGTTTGGACGAATCAAGCTCCAACAAAAATCCAAACGTCCAAACTGAAGTTCGGACTCCAGAATGTGTTTCGCCGCTGCATCATCCGCTAAAATCGCCGCAACACCCGGCCTAGCGGAGTCTCTCATGTCCCTCGTCCTTGCCATTCACCAACACCCTCCCCGTAAAAGTAAATATCCCATCGAGTTACGCTTAAAGCGTCCGAACCAGCCGGACCTGACCGGCAATGCCAGCATCAAATTCGCCCTCAGCGAGACAGAGCAAAGCGAACTGCGCTGGTATATGGAGGATTATCTCCAACACGCCAAGTCGGTCGAAGCCGCCCACATTGAGCAAATCGAAGCGATGATTCGGGCGCGGGGCGAGGAGCTTTACGACAAGGTGCTGGCCGCGAATCGCAACACCCAAGCCATCTGGTTCGCCATCCGCGAGCAACTGGCCGACCTCCGCATCGAGATCACCACCGACATCGTCGAAGCCGCCGCGATTCCGTGGGAATTGATGCGCGACCCGGAGTCGGATTCGGCCATCGCCGTGCGGGTGCGGGCCTTCGTGCGGGTGCAGTCCAATCCGAATGTCGGCTTCGTCGTCCCGACACCGCCCGCCGATGGGCGCATCCGGCTGTTGTACGTGGTCTGCCGTCCCGATGGCCGTTCCGATGTGGCTTTGCGGGCCATCGCCAACCGCTTGCTGCAAGGTCTGGCCGAGCACCGCGAGCGCTTCGATATCGTGGCCTTGCGCCCGCCCACTTTCGAGCAACTGCAAAAGACCCTGACCGATGCCAAAGAAGCCGGTCGGCCCTTCCACATCGTGCATTTCGATGGGCATGGCGTATACGCCGACTTGGGCAAAACGACGCTGGCCGATTGGGTGGGCCAGCTTTCCAGCCTGATGCTGGGGGGCAAATCTTCCGGCAAGCACGGCTATCTGCTGTTCGAGCATCCAGGCAACGACCAGAACATCCGGCCCGTGTCCGGCGCGGAACTCGGCAAGTTGCTGCACGATACCGGCGCACCCTTGCTGGTGTTGAACGCCTGTCAGTCGGCCATGCACGAAGCCACCGGACAACCCGCCGACACCGCGAACGTTCATGACGAAGTCCGCGCCATCGGTTCCTTGGCCCAGGCGGTGGTGGACCAGGGTATTCCCGCCGTGCTGGGGATGCGTTACAGCGTATTCGTGGTGACGGCGGCGCAGTTCGTCGGCGAGTTGTACGCCGCGTTGGCGAAGGGCCGGGATTTCGGGCAGGCAGCCAGCGAGGCGCGGAAGCATTTGCAGCGCAATCCCGAGCGTTGGGTGGGCTTGCAGCCGCGCCCCTTGCAGGATTGGTTCGTGCCGGTAATTTTCGAGGCCGCGCCGCTGCAACTCCTGCCGCCCAACCCGCCGCCGCTGTTCGATGCGCCGGAACTCGATCCGGTGCAGCGTTACCCGGAATTGCTGCGCCATGTGCCGGACACCGAATTCATTGGCCGCGACGAAACCTTGCTCATGCTCGACCGCGCTTTCGATTCCCAGCCGGTGGTGTTGCTCCACGCCTATGCCGGGCAGGGCAAGACCAGCACCGCCGTGGAGTTCGCCCGCTGGTATGCACAGACCGGCGGCTTGGGCGCGGTGCCGCTGGTGGCGCTGACCAGCTTCGAGCGGCACACCGACTTGACCGACGCGCTCAATCAGTTGGCCCGCTTGCTCGCCCCGCTGTTGCAGGCCAACGGCATCGACTGGCACGCGCTGAATGATGTGGCCCGACGCCGCCAACTGGTTTTGCAAGCACTGCGGGCGGTGCCGGTGTTGTGGGTATGGGATAACGTGGAGCCGGTGGCCGGTTTCCCGGAAAGCACGGCCTCGGCTTGGGACGCAGACGAGCAACAGGAACTCCGGGATTTCCTGAAGCTAGTGAAGCAGGACAAGGCGACGAAGGCGAAGATTCTGTTGACCTCCCGCCGCGACGAACAGCGGTGGCTGGGCGGGATTCCGTTCCGTATCGCCATGCCGCGCATGTCCCGCGCCGACGCGGCCAAGCTGGTGTTGGCCTTCGGCCAGGAGCGCGGCTGGAAGGCCGAAGGAATAGCCGATTGGGCTCCGCTGTTGGACTATTGCGCCGGGAATCCTTTGACCGTGCGGGTGGTGGCCGGGCAGGCGGCGCGGCAGAACTTGCGCGGGGCGAAACTGGTGGCCCGGTTTATCCAGGCACTACGCGATGGCGAAACTCAGATCGCCGATGCCGACGCCAGCGAAGGGCGCGACAAGTCGCTGGGCGCGTCGTTGGAATATGGCTTCCGTCATGCCTTCACGGCGGAGGAATTGCCGGTGGTGGCGTTGTTGCATTTGTTTCAGGGGGTGGTGGATGTGGATGCGCTGCGCTTCATGGGGCAAGGCGAATACGCGCTGCCGGAATTGCAAACTCAGGATGGGGACAAACTTACCGGCCTCTTGAGCCGGGCGTGCGAAGTGGGTTTGTTAACCCCGATTGGCGGCACTTGGTACGGCATCCATCCGGCCTTGCCATGGTTCTTGCGGCAGGTATTCGAGCGGCATTTCGATGGGCAGGCGGGGCATTCCGGGGCGGAAGCGGCTTTGCGGGCTTGGGTGGAGGCGGTGGGCGGATTGGGCGATTACTACCATAACCAATTCAACGAAGGAAACCGGCAGGTCATCCAATTCCTGAGCCTGGAAGAAGCCAACCTGCTGCACGCCCGCCGCGTGGCCCGCCGCCAGGGCTGGTGGAATCGGGTAATTGCCGCGATGCAGGGCTTGCGGGCGCTGTACGAGTATCAGGGACTATCAGGGACGCGGCGCGGAATGGGCGCGGCTGGTGGCGGAGATCGTGCCGGATTACTGCTCAGGCGTGGACGGGGCGATGGCTGGGCGGGAAGATCAGTACAGTGCATTATTTCGAGCAAACCGGCAACCGCTACGGTGCCGGAGCAACACGCCAAAACATGGCCGTCATGTACTGGTCAGCCGCCGACCGCGACCCCACCCACCGCCACACCCTGCTACACCGCGCCCGCGCCTACGCCGAAGCCGCCCTGCGCGACTACCAAAGCTACCAAGGCCGCGCCGCCGACGATGAAGCCCAGGCCCAGCAACTCATCGCCGCCATCGACCAAGCCCTGGCCCAATAACCTGGAGTCCGAACTTTAGT
>NZ_JBTEKS010000350.1:0-4661 GCF_054333355.1 Methylomagnum sp.
TAAGTACAGCATCAAAAGCAGAATTGGACTTATCGGAATAGGACAAATTTTTCGCATTGTCGTGTTCTTTATTTTGAATACGTTTTGCTTGTCCTCGCCCCATGTAAATCCCATGGTTGTTCTGACGGGGCGGTTTTTTTGCGGGATTAGGATGAGTAGCCGGTGATGATTCGAGAGGTTTAGCGAAGCTCCCCCACCGCTGTCCCCATGGATGTGGTGTAAATTGAGACATTAAAACCTTAAACTTTGCGTTACTTGATGTCAATCATTATCAGCATTCGTCACGTCGTGTCCAAAGAACGCGGCTCCATGGATGTCACGATTGGTCGGACGCCGATTGTGTAGAATAACGCTAGGTTTTTTGATGCCGCTTTTGGAGATTTGGTATGCCCCTCACTCAATCTGATGTGGAAAACAGCCTAAAGGGCTGGATCGACCCCAACTTGGGGAAAGACTTGGTCAGCGCCAAGATGCTCAAAAAAGTAGACGTGGAGGGGGGCAAGGTGTCGGTGCGGGTACGGCTGGGCTACCCGGCGGCTAGTTATGAGGCTGAGTTGCGGGCCGCCTTGATCGACAAGATAAAAGCCGATACCGGCGCCACGGACGTGACCGTGGAGATCAGCACCGAGATTGTGTCCCATGCGGTGCAGAAGAATTTGAAGCCGCTGCCCGGTGTCAAGAACATCGTCGCCGTGGCGTCCGGCAAGGGCGGGGTAGGGAAGTCCACCACCGCCGTCAATCTGGCGCTGGCCCTGGCCTCGGAAGGGGCGCGGGTGGGCATTCTGGATGCCGACATCTACGGTCCTAGCCAACCCTTGATGCTGGGCTTGGCGGGTCGGCCCGATGTGCAGGATGGCAACAAGCTGGTGCCCATGGAAGCGTATGGCGTGCAAGCCATGTCGATTGGCTTCTTGGTCGAAGAGGATCAGGCCATGATCTGGCGCGGCCCCATGGTGACAGGCGCCTTGCAGCAATTGCTTAAGGACACGGCGTGGGACAACCTTGATTATTTGGTCATCGACCTGCCCCCCGGCACGGGCGATATTCAACTGACCTTGGCGCAGCAAATCCCCGTGTCCGGTGCCGTCATCGTCACCACGCCACAGGACATCGCCCTGCTCGACGCCCAACGCGGCCTCAAGATGTTCCAGCAGGTCAGCGTGCCGGTGCTGGGGCTGGTGGAGAATATGAGCATCCACATCTGTTCCAACTGCGGCCATGCCGAACACATCTTCGGCGCGGGCGGCGGCGAGAAGATGGCTGCGAAATACGGCACCGAATTGCTGGGTTCGCTGCCCTTGGATATAAGCATCCGCGAGAACGCCGACAGTGGTCATCCGTCCGTGGTGGCCGATCCCGACAGCCAACCGGCGCGAATTTATCGCGAAGTCGCCCGCAAGCTGGCCGCGAGGCTGGCGCTCAAGGCCAAGGATTTCAGCAGCCGCTTCCCCACCATCAGCGTGGTGAACGACTGATGGGCATTAAATCCGATGGTTGGATACGCCGCATGGCTCAGGAACACGGCATGATTGAACCCTTCGAGCCGGGTCAGGTGCGGGCGGTGGGCGAAAATCGCATCATTTCCTATGGCACATCCAGCTATGGCTACGATGTCCGCTGCTCCAACGAATTCAAGATTTTCACCAACATCAATTCGGCCATCGTCGATCCCAAGAACTTCGACGCCAGCAGCTTCGTCGATGTCCGGCAGGAGGTGTGCATCATTCCGCCCAACTCCTTCGCCCTGGCGCGGACGGTGGAATACTTCCGCATTCCACGGGATGTGCTCGTGGTGTGTCTCGGAAAAAGTACGTATGCCCGCTGCGGCATCATCGTAAATGTTACGCCTCTGGAGCCTGAATGGGAGGGACACGTCACGCTGGAATTTTCCAACACCACGCCGCTGCCCGCGAAGATATACGCCAACGAGGGCGTGGCCCAAATGCTATTCATCGGGGCCGACGAGGTTTGTGAAACCTCCTACCGGGACCGGGGCGGGAAATATCAGGGACAGACGGGCGTGACCTTGCCCAAGGCGTGATGAGGTAGCAAACACCGACTCGGTTTTAAAAACCGAGTCGGTATCCATCAAAACTAATGCCGCAACTGCCCCTCCCATTTCGATAACACCGCCGTCGCCACCGCATTCTCCAATACATTGGGGCCGTAGGATGCGGTGAGACACGAACCGCATCTACGGCCCTGGCGTTCGTTGCGCGGAGACAAAAATCCCCGCGCCAGGGCGGGTATGGGTTGCGCCGTTATCGGTGCCTATCTTACCGGGTTTCGTTCCTCAACCCGTCCTACGGCCCTCAACCCGGCCTACGGTCCTGATTACGTTTTGGACAGGTTGGCTTTTAGGTCATTTAATTTCTCCAGGAAATTTCCATATATATCAGTATCCGCTCCGAAATTGTGCTGGTTTAATGCAACCATCTCAATAGTTGGCATTAGCTCCATAATAATCTCAATCGCTTCTTCACGGTTGGCTATAAATCTTTCCTGAATTAGCTCAAGAAAGCAGCTTGCAGCGTCTGTGCTATCTGACGATATGTTTGACTCAACATACTTTTTTAGGCCAAAGATGTAGTACTTGAATGGTTTCATTGGCATAAATCTAAGGTTATCACATCGTTCAATTACATTTTTTTTGAACGCCTCCTGCATGTCGTCATTCGATTTACCAGCGAACTGTTCAAAAGCATATCTCACGTCCAT
Source organism: Methylomagnum sp. (assembly GCF_054333355.1). Classification (NCBI taxonomy): domain Bacteria; kingdom Pseudomonadati; phylum Pseudomonadota; class Gammaproteobacteria; order Methylococcales; family Methylococcaceae; genus Methylomagnum; species Methylomagnum sp. The sequence goes on from NZ_JBTEKS010000350.1 coordinate 2,719, forward strand.
ATCGTCGAGTCCTATCCAATCGTCATGTGCTGGAATATGACTTTCATTTCTTGCAGTTATGGCAGTCCCATGAATTGTCATAAATTCTCTGCTTCCTCTTTCAATAGTTTGTAATTTGTAGGTCGGGCATGTACTCATGCCCGACAATTACGGTGCCGATGGGGTGGGGGGAGCGGTGAATTCTTACGGGGCGGGAGGGTCATTCCCATGCTCGACGTTTCCGGTGTCGGTAAGGTTATGTCGGGCATGAGTACCTGCCCGACCTACGTTACTAAAATACCATTTTATGGCATTGGGCACATATCTAATAACCCTCCTCAAAATTTCCCTTTTCTATTTCGGCAATTTCTCGAAAACCCTTGCTTGCACATGATTTTATGAAATTTTGTAAAACTTCAACCCCCTCATTAATTCTTTCTTGCTTTTTTAAATCTGATGCCTGCAATAGTGCAATACCTAACTCGTGAGATAAGTGAATTTCCCTATTATTTAGCTGGGATACCACCAAAGCAAAGTTTTGGAAGCTATCTATTGCTGGCAAAGGATGTTCAAATAAATCATCCCAGAGCATAGAAAGTAAAGTCATATTCGCTTCATTATAATAAACTTCCAAATCTTCCGAGCTTAGGTGGGCGACTTCATGCAGAAAGTCGTATGAATCATCAATATAATCATCAATATCTGGCATATTTATAACCTACGGACATTGTTTCTTTTTAGGGTGACATCCACCTCTTCCACGGAAAGGCCAATTTCCAGTTTGGGACGCAATACATCTATCCATGCAGACTTGGCAATTCCCGGTCCAATCGTTGTTTACACACTCTGCGTATAATCGAATACAAAAATTCTTATCATCCTTGGGCCATGGGTCTGGATCCCGACCACGATTTCCTCTTCCACGCCCATCTCCATCTCGTCCCCGCTTTAATCCATCCGGGTCTATCCAGTTGACCGGATTATTTTCCACATAGACATACGTATTAATTCCTCCCTCCAACCCAATCGGATCACTCTGCAAATACCGCCCGATGTTGGGGTCGTAATGCCGCGCCATGTTGTAGTGGAGACCCGTCTCGGCGTCGAAATACTGCCCCGGCAGGCGCAGGTTCAGCACGGGGCCGGCGTTCGTTACGCAAAGACAAAAGTCCCCGCGTCGGGGCGGGGATGGGTTGCGTCGTTATCGGTGCCTATCTTGCCGGGTTTCGTTCCTCAACCCGGCCTACGGTCCTGGGGTTCTTCCTCGTCAAAATTTACGTGAGATAAGCATCTATTAAGAGAACTGCCATTTGTTACTTTATCTACTAGAATGTCTAGATAAGACGGATATTTAATTAGCAGTTCTTCTATTGGGCCAGCCCCTAAGCAATCCAGTATTTTTTCATCTGGATTTTTTTCTATAATTTCGGCGATTATCTCTATGGCCTCATTTGGCTTGTATGAGCATAGCTCAAATAGCCTTATAACGGGATATTCAAGCTCTTCAGTTAATGAGTTTCCTCGTAGCTGAGATTTTGTTGCCTCGATCCATTTATCAACAATATTCATTTGCTAAATCTCAATTAATAACCAGGTGATGTATTCCTATCGGTTCCAGGTACAGGACATTGAGCATTGAGCCACTCGTAAGCTTTTGGTGGAATTGCACATCCCTTAGCTTTCGCCTGCGCGATAAGCTTTTCCAATTGTCGTTTTTTTCCCTCAAATGCGGGAACGTGTGATTCCCATTGCCCCTTTTTATTTCGGCATTGGTGCATATATCTTCTATTTAGCTCTCTCATTACATCGTAAATTTTTTCTATATAGGACTTACGCAAAATATATTGGCATGGGTATATTAAATATCCTCATTAGCGGAGTATAATTGCCACCCATGAAGACAAGCAAATACTCTGACATAAAGCCCACCAGTAAAGATTATTGTGAATTCATTATAGCGACCT
>NZ_JBTEKS010000351.1:0-4648 GCF_054333355.1 Methylomagnum sp.
CCATCGCGCCGGATGGCCGAGCATTTCATGGCGAACTTGAGGGTGTCGCGGTCCAGCCGTTGCAGGAGCGCCCCGCCCATGCCGAAGGCGAGGTTGTCGGCGGCGTAGCCGTGCCCCGTGAGATTCGCCAGAATCTCGTCAATGGAGCGGGCGTTGACCCCGTCGCCCTGGATGATGCGGACATGCCGCAAGACCTTGTAGCCCTTGCTGTTCAGGGTGGCGCCGAAGCGCCGATCCAGAATCTCCGCCACTTTCAGCACCACCTCGCTGGGATCGCCGGAATCGGGCCGCACCACCAGGGTCGCGCCGGAATTCACCACCTCGTCCCGCAGCGTGCCGCCCCAAATGTTCTCCACGGCGTTGAACACGTCGTAGCTGTCCGAGACCACCGCCACCAGCTTTCCCGGCTGGGCGAATTGCCGGAGCATGTTGCGGTAGGCGGCGGTCTCACCGTCCCGGCCCCAGGCGGTGATGGTGCTGTGTTCCGCCGCCGGGATGGAGTGGCCGGCCATGGGCTCGCCGTAATAGCGGCGGGCGGCCAGGACGCCGGACGCCGTGTCGGTGCCCCGGAAGTTGACCAGATGGGCGCAGCCGCCGATGGCCGCCGATTCGGCGCTGGACACGCCACGCGCCCCGAAATCGTGGAGCTTGAAGAGCAACTGGCCTTCCGGGTCGTCCGAGGTTTGCCGCAGGTAAGCCGCGATGTTCTGCTTGATGTGCCAGGACTGGGTGGCGACGGTGACGGGATACCAGACCCGCACCAGCAAGGTTTCCAGGTGGGAGTTGATCCAATACACACGCGGGTCCACGCACTCCACCGTGAACAGCGCGTTGTGGGTGGGCACGACCCGCCCTTCGGGCACGGCGCGGATCGTCACCGGCAGATAACCGCCGTGGACATCCAGGATGTGGCGCCAACCGGCCTCGTCGAAGGGTTCGCCATGGGCCTGCCAGAATGCCTTGGCCTCCGCGATGTGTTCCGCCGTGATGGGCTTGGCCAGGAATTCCTTCAGGATCATTTGCAGGCCGAAGAACAAGGTCTTGTCCCAGGCTCCGCCCCGCGATTCGAAATAGGAGAACATGCCGGTGGAGTCCGGCGGGTATTGCAGGAAATGGCTGGTCTTGTACGAGTCGGTGTTGAGTAGCAGATTGCTGAGCAGGTGCATTTGGAAACCTTCTAGGCTCGATTCCGCTTACGGTTGAAACCCCAAGCGGCCCGGTAACTTTTTTCCCATGGGCCACAAGGCGTGGGATGGGATGGGCGCAGACGCCCCCACAAGCTTACCCGGTTTGGACACTGCGGCGGACATCGGAACCTATCGGATGCATGATGGATGACGATAGGCGTTCCGTAGGAGCGGGCTTTAGCCCGCGACCCTACCGCGCCAGTGCGTGGGCTAAAGCCCACTCCCACTCCCACTTCCGCTTCCTGTGACCCAATCACTGAATTCCCCCGCCCAAGCCCCGATGATGGACTCCCCTCAACCCCTAACCGGAGTCCACCCATGAACGCCAACATCGGCACCGCCGACCGGGCCGTCCGCATCGTCGCCGGACTGATCCTGCTCTCCCTCGTCTTCGTCGGCCCGCAAACGCCCTGGGGCTGGATAGGTCTCGTGCCCCTCGCGACCGGACTCATCCGCTGGTGCCCGGCCTACACCCTGTTCGGCCTGAACACCTGCAAGCCGTCCTGACCACCGGCCCCGCGTCGCGGCTCACCCAATAATCCAATAACTCGCCGCGCCCATAGCGTTCCACCCCCCACCATTCCAGAGGATGCCATCATGACCTTTTTATCCATTCCCATCGGTCCCCATGACGTGCCCTTCGCCGCGCCCCTGATGGCGGCGGCGATGCTGGCCTTCACCATCGGCTTCGCCATCCTGAAGCTCATGGATAAAGTCATCGACCCGGCAGCCCATTCCAGCGCCAACCCGACGGAGCGCGACGCCGATCAATAAGCCCCGCGCTCGTAGTCCCGGCTTTAGCCGGTTTGCCGCCTGAAGGCGGGACTATGGCATACGCCCCCGTGGCATCTCGGGACCACGGCGGAATTGACAGTTTCGGGCCGAAGCAAGGACGATAGGGCACCGGCGGCAGCGTCCGCCCGTGCTTATTCACCTGTTTCACCCGGAGGACCGCGATGGCTGATGCAACGCTGTGGGCGCAATACTTCCCAGATTTCGCCGCCCGCGCCGAGCCGCCGGTCGAGCGCTTGAAGACCGTGGCGAAACTGGTGCGGCTATCCGCCGACCAAACCGTCTTCCAGCCCGGCAGCCCGTGCGGCAATTATCTGCTGGTGCTGGAAGGCTGCGTCCGGGTGCGAATCTTCACCCCCAGCGGGCGGGAAGTGCTGCTCTATCAAGTGCGTCGGGGCGGCGCCTGCATCCTGACCACCTCCTGTCTGCTGGGCGGCAACGACTATCCGGCGGAAGGCATCACCGAATCGCCCGTCACCGCCCTCGCCGTTCCCGCCGCCGAATTCCACCAAGCCCTGAATGAATCCACCTTCTTCCGCGCCTTCGTGTTCGCGGGCTTCGCCGACCGGCTCACCCGCGTCATTGTCCGCATGGAGGAACTGGTGGAGGGCGACATCGACCGGATGCTGGCGAAGGCGCTGCTGGCTTCCGGTACGTTGGACCCGGTGCGGAAAACTCATCAGGCGCTAGCGGCGGACATCGGCACGGCGCGGGAAGTGGTGTCGCGGCATATCAAGCGCTTCGAGGAGCGGGGCTGGGTGCGGCTCGGGCGGGGCACGGTGGAGATTGCCGACGCGGCGACCTTGCGGGGGTTGGCCGAGGGCGGAAAGCCCGGCGAATAGCTTTAGGATGGGTGCAGCGCAGCGGAACCCATCATTTGCTCATTCCCACGCTCCGCGTGGGAATGTCACCATGGACGCTCCGGCGTCCCGTGTCGGCTTTCACGACGCGGGAGCGTCGCCTGGATGCATTCCCACGGGGATCGTGGGAACGATGGGGTTTTATCTAAAGCCATTCCAACAGCCAAGACCAGATCAGCCGTTCGATTTCCGCTTGGTTGCGGTCGTGGGCAAAGGCCAGGGCGACGGCTTCGCCGAGTAGGAACAGAACAACGATCAACCCCAGCCGCAGCCGTTCGACCGGGCGGGCTTGGGTCTCGAAGCGCTGTTGTTCTTGCGGGCTGAGTTCGCTGTAGCCTCTGGGGGAACCCAGCACCTTGTCATACCCCGCCAGCAGATTGTGGCTGTGCCACGCTAACACCACGCCCAACAACACCGCCAGCCAAAGCAGCCCATAACGCAGGCCCATGGGCGGCGGCGGGAATAACACCAGAAGCTTTTGCGCCGAATCGGCGATGGCGGGAGACACGGGCACCAACAAATCTTTGATGCCGGAATGCCAGGACAACAGTAGCCAAGGTACCAGCACGAATAAACCGGAAAGCAGCAATTTGGACCACGCCCCCCGGCTGACGATTGCGGCCCGGTCGCGACGGGCATAGCCGTCCAAGCCCTCGAATGGTGGCGTCAAGGCTAGGGCCAAAGGCCACCAGAGCCATGCGCTGGCTTTCAAGCTCCAGCGGTAAGCGAGGGCGGGGAGATACCAAGCGACGATTAGAAACGCTGTGAACGCTTTCTCACCTCCTTTTTCACCGAGAAACTGGGCCCAGAGGCCGGTGACTGTGAGCCAATTTCCAACTTTTCCTGCCTGTGGTAAGAGTTCAGGGGGATGGGTTAAGTCAATTACAAGCAGATTTTCACGCCAATTGCGGGGCAAGCGCTTTAGGCCGCGAGAGAGATAACGCAGGCTGGCGAACCAGCGGATGAATAAAGCGCGTAACAGAATGCCAGCCACGAAGGCTGGGCCGAACAAAAGAAGTAGTGCAACACCCGAACCTGCACCCACAACCGCAACCGCAGATGCACCCACAACCGCTCCCGTAATTGCGCCTGAATCTGTACCCGAAACCGCAAATGCAACCGCAAACGCACCCAAAACCGCGACCGTGCCCGCCCCCACACCCACACCAGTACCCTTGATTGCAACCGCTACTGCTACCGCAAACGCATCTGCGCCCGCACCAATCACGCCCGCACGCCAGAACGAGGCCCAGCCGACATGACCCTGCAACCAAGCCTGGACGAGGAAATGCGCGACTCCACCAGCAACCAATTCAGAGACCAAAATCGTCGCTACTTTTCGCCAGCGACTCATATCACTTTTTTTGCGGTCAAAGCACCACCGCAACATCTCCACCCCTAACTCTACCGACTCATCCGAACGCAGCAACAGCATAGGCGCGGCAATCAGCCCGACCATAGAAAACCAATGCCATTCAAACCGGAGTGACAGCCACCAGTACAAAGCCACAGCGGCCAAGGTTTCGATGATGGCTATGACGGAGATTTGTCCGGCGGCGATGGATTCATCCGTGCAATGCCACACCCAAGCGCGGGGCGGCGGGGTTTTGGGGGCGTCGGTAGATTGATTGGCGTTCAAGGGTGCTTACCTTTGGCAACAGGAATGCCGCTGTCAAGACCCGTGAGATTGTCTACCGCCGAAACGAATAATTCTGGCTTTCTCTCGCGCCATTCGGCGAGGGCGTTAATGGGGGCGACATGACCCAGCGCCCGCTGGGGGATGGCGTGATTGTAAATATCGGCATAGCG
>NZ_JBTEKS010000352.1:0-4635 GCF_054333355.1 Methylomagnum sp.
GTTTCCAAATCATAGAAATACACATCGCCCGCCCCGTTGCCGTCCTCGGGCGATAGCGGCAGCCCGGTGGTCAGCAATATCCGCCGACCATCCGGCGAAATGCCGCCTAGCGGGGGAATATCGCTGAATGACGCTGGCACCTCGGTGGTGGTGCCAAGCAACAGGTCGCGCACATACACCATGCCGGCGCTAATGCGGGGCGTGAAATGATAGCCGCGCCGGAACACCACGAACCGGCCATTGGCGGAGATTTGGCCGTCGAGTGCATCCACCGCGCCGGGAAGCTGGCTGTTGTCGGGCAGTAGGCTGGCCCGCACCGTCGTGCCGGTCTGCCGGTCCCGCACGAAAATATCGGGGCGTTCGTTGGTGTCGCCTTCCACCAAGTTGGAGGCGCCGGAAATAAAGGCCACATAGCGGCCATCGGCGGAGAGGCTGGGGCTGTTGCTGTAACCATCGTTGGCCTGTTCGCCGCTGGAACTCAGGCTGACCCGCTCGGTTTTGCCCGTGGTCCGGTCGCGCACGAAGATGTCCAGCGCGTTGTTGCTGTCTCCGTCCACCAAATTGCTAGCGGTGGAGGCGAAAGCCACGGTTTTCCCGTCGGCGGAAAGGGCGGGGAAGACGCTTTCCCCATTGGCCTGTTCGCCGCTGGAACTCACGCTGACCCGTTCCAGGGTGTCGGCGGCGGCGCTGGTGGCAATCAGCAAGCCCAGCACAAGCGAGGCAGAGTGGTCGTTGGTAACTCGGTGCATGATGAATTCCCCAGGATGTTGTGATTGGTTCGGACCACGCCAAGCATAGGGGTTGGCCCTGAACCCGCAGTGAAATTTTGCCAGTCGAGCGCGGCATTCTTGCCGGGTCGGGGCGGTGGCGTCCTGGTCGTAAGAGGCTGCGCCGGTCATGGGAAATGGGCTAGGCTAGAACGTTTTCAGAATGAGTGTACGGCAGCGAGAAAGGCCGACTCGGTTTTGAAAACCGCGTCGGCCTACGTGAACGCTGTAAACTCAAAATGAAAATGCTCTAGTCGAGCAAATCCCCCGCGACCTTGAGGCTTTCACCATGTCCAGCAAAATCCTCGTTCTCAATTCCGGTAGTTCCTCCCTTAAATACCGGCTGTTCGACCTCGCCGACCATGAGCGCGTGGTGGCGGCGGGTTTGATCGAGCGCATCGGCGAGCCGTCCGCCGCCGCGAACGGGCCAGCCGTCGCCGACCATCGAGAGGCCATCGCCGAGATCGTCCGGCGGCTGGAGGCGTCCGGCGATTTGCGGGGCGAGGCGGAACTGTTGGGCATCGGCCATCGGGTGGTGCATGGCGGCGAGGCGTTCAGCGCCGCCGTGGCGGTGGACGAGGCGGTCATCGCCGCCATCCGCGAGGCGATCCCGCTGGCGCCGCTGCACAACCCGCCCAATCTGTTGGGGATAGAAGTCTGCCGGGAGCGCTGGCCCCAGGTGCCGCAGGTGGCGGTGTTCGACACGGCCTTCCACCAGACCATGCCGCCGGAGGCGTACCGCTACGCCCTGCCGGACGCCTGCTATTCGGAACAGCGCATCCGCCGTTACGGCTTCCACGGCACGTCCTTTGCTTATGTCAGCCAGCGGGCGGCGGCGCATCTGGGCCGTCTGCCTGAGTCGCTCAATCTCATTGTTCTGCATCTCGGCAACGGTGCCAGCGCGGCGGCGATTCGCGGCGGGCGGAGCGTGGACACGTCCATGGGCATGACGCCGCTGGCTGGTTTGATGATGGGCACCCGCGGCGGCGACTTGGACCCCGGCGTGGTGCTGCATTTGTTGGGGGAGGGCGGCTGGACGCTGGACGAGGTGGCGCGGCGGCTCAACAAGGACAGCGGACTCAAGGGCGTGGCGGGCGGCAACGACATGCGCGATGTGCTGGCCCGCGCCGCCGCGGGCGACGCGGCGGCCCGGCTGGCGGTGGCGATGTACGTCCACCGGATCAAGCATTACATCGGCGCGTATTTCGCCGGGCTGGGGCGGGTGGATGCGCTGGTGTTCACCGGCGGCATCGGCGAACACGCCGCGCCCATCCGGCGGGCGGCGTGCCGGGGCTTGGAGGCGCTGGGTATGGTGTTGGACGAGGCGGCCAACGACGCGGTGGGCGGGGGCGTGGCGGAAATCCAGGCGCCCGGCGGGGCGGTGAAAATCCTGGTGGTGCCCACCGACGAGGAGCTGGAAATCGCCCGGCAGACGGCGGCGGTGGTGGTGGGGTGATTTGTGGGAGCGGTCCCTTCGACTGCGCTCAGGACAGGCTTTAGACCGCGACAATTCCGCGCCTGATCGTGGCCTGAAGGCCACTCCCACAACCGCTCCCACCGTGATGGGAAAACCTCATTTTCCGAATCCACCCGCGATTCCAGGAATTACTCTGTCACCGCCCGGCCTCCCTCGCGGCATGGACTAGCTTATACAATTCAAACAATCCCCCACTTAATCGCCTCGCCTGTTCGGGACGGCGCAACAATCCGGTTCACGACCATGACCACATCCCTCTACATCAACACCATCGAGCCTGGCAGCGGCAAGGTCGTTGTGGCCTTAGGCATCATCGAGTACGCCCTGCGCAAGACGGCGCGGGTGGGCTTTTTCCGGCCCGTCATCCACCAGCCCGCGCCGGGCCAGCGCGACGAGGACATCGACCTGATCCTCCGCCATTTCTGGCTGCCCCAGCCCTACGACGCCTCCTACGCTTGGTTTCACCACGAGGTCAGCGAATTGCTGAGCCAGGACCGGGCGGACGAGGTGCTGGACAAGATCATCCGCGTCTACAAGCACTTGGAGCAGCACTGCGATTTCATCTTGATCGAGGGCACGGATTTCCGGGGCTTGGTGTCGGCGCTGGAGTTCGACTTCAACTGCGAAATCGCCCAGAACCTCGGCTGCCCGGTGCTGATGGTGGGCAGCGCCCATGGCTACGGCACCCGCGACGCCCTGCACGCCGCCCGCATTTCCGTGGACGCCTACGAGGAGCGCGGCTGCCCGGTGGCGGGCATCCTGTTGAACAAGGCCCATCCCGCCCAAGTGCCGGAATTGCGGGCGGCCTTGGAGGCGGAATGCGGCGAGTCCCAAAAGCTGCTGGCGGTGCTGCCCTTCGACGAGAAGCTGGACAGTCCCCGCGTCCGGGAGGTGGCCGAGCAATTGGGGGCGGAGGTGCTGTTCGGCCATGGCCGCTTGGACGGCTTGATTTCCGGCTATCTGGTGGGCGCCATGCAGGTGCAGAACGTGCTGGAGCGGCTGCGGGAGGATCATTTAGTCATCACCTCCGGGGATCGGGCCGACATCCTCATCGGCTTGCTGGAGGCGGACCGCTCCGTCAACTACCCGCGCCTGGCCGGTATCCTGCTGTCCACGGGGATCAAGCCGGAGCCTGTCGTGGACCGGCTGGTGCAGGGCTTGCGCGACCCGTTGCCGATTCTGTCGGTCAAGGACGATACCTTCGTCACCGCCGCCAAGCTGGGCGAGGTCCATACCGCCATGGCGGCGGGCGACAAGGACAAGATTCAACGGGCCATCGCGCTATTCGACGAGTATGTGGACTTTTCTCGCATCGAGGGCCGGCTGGAAAAGATTTGGTTCCAGGGCATGACGCCCCGCATGTTCACCTACAACCTGGTGCAGCAGGCCCGCGCCAACCGCCGCCACATCGTGCTGCCGGAGGGCACCGAGCCACGCATCCTGAAGGCCGCCGCCGATCTGGTGGCCCGGAAGATCGTGGACCTCACCTTGCTGGGTTCCGCCCCGCATATCGAGAAGGTTGCGCGGGGGCAGGGGATTCCTTTGGATTTGACGGCGGTGAAGATCGTCAATCCGGCGGACAGCCCGCATTTGAGAAGCTACGCCCAGACCTATCACGAATTGCGCAAGCACAAGGGCATCACTCTGGACGCCGCCCAGGATTGCCTGCTGGATGTGTCCTACTTCGGCACCATGATGGTCCACCACGGCCACGCCGACGGCATGGTGTCGGGGGCGGTCCACACCACGCAGCACACCATCCGCCCGGCCTTGCAGTTCATCAAGGCCCGGCCCGGCTTTTCCATCGTGTCGTCGGTGTTCTTCATGTGCCTGGAGGATGGCGTGGTGGTGTACGGGGATTGCGCGGTGAATCCCGACCCCACCGCCGAGCAGTTGGCGGAAATCGCGATTAGCTCCGCCGACACCGCCCGCACCTTCGGCATCGAGCCTCGGGTGGCGTTGTTGTCCTATTCCTCCGGGGAATCGGGCGAGGGGCAGGATGTGGAGAAGGTCCGGCAGGCCACCCGCTTGGCCCGCGAGCGTCGGCCCGACCTGTTGCTGGAAGGGCCGATTCAATACGACGCGGCGGTGGACCCGAGCGTGGCCGCGCAGAAAATGCCGGGTTCGGCGGTGGCGGGGCGGGCCACGGTGTTCGTGTTCCCCGATCTCAACACCGGCAACAACACCTATAAGGCCGTGCAGCGGGAGACCGAGGCGCTGGCCATCGGCCCGATTCTGCAGGGCTTGCGCAAGCCGGTGAATGATCTGAGCCGGGGCTGCACCGTTGATGACATCGTCAACACGGTGGTGATTACGGCCATTCAGGCGCAGCACGAGGGGAATGGTTCGCGGTAAGTGTCGCAGGCCGGGCTGAAGCGCTTGTGGGAGTGG
>NZ_JBTEKS010000353.1:0-4585 GCF_054333355.1 Methylomagnum sp.
TCCGCTGATTCCGGGATATGGTTTTCGGCCACATCCTCAGCGTTAGCGCAGTTCCGCCCTCCGCCCACCGTCATCATTCCGCAATATTTCCGTAACTGACCCTAAATATTCACGTCACATACTCCGCCGCACTGACTACACCCAGAGCGACGAAGTAAAAATGAAATTTCGGGGCATCCTCCTACTGCTGTGCCTGGCCGCCGCGCCGGGATTGGCCTGGTCCTGGTGGAACGACGACTGGACCTCCCGCAAACAAATCACCCTGGACGCCAGCCTGACCGGCGCGGACATCCGCGACGGCGTGGCCGACTTTCCCATCTTGGTCCGGCTGCACACCGGCAATTTCAGCTATTTCGGCGAGCTGGCCGAGGGCGGCAAGGATGTCCGTTTCATGGTGGACGACAAGACGCCGCTGAAATTCCACGTCGAGAAATTCGACCCCGTCAACGAGATGGCCCTGGCCTGGGTCAAGGTGCCGCGCCTTCAAGGCGGGGCCAGCACCGACGGCTTCTGGATGTACTACGGCAACAAGGAAGCGCCCGAAGGCGGCGACACCGGCGGCAGCTATGACGTGAACCAAGCCCTAGTCTTCCATTTCGACGAAGCCAATCCTATCCCGAAGGACGCCACCGCCTACGGCAACAACGCGGCCCGCTCCATGGCGGCCATCAAGCCCAACGGCTGGATCGGCGCGGCGGCGGAGTTCGCGGCGACTGGCGTCATCGAGGTCAACCCCTCGCCCTCCCTGCAACTCGACCCGGCCAAGGGCTGGACCTTCTCGGCCTGGATCAAGATCGACCAGGGCCAGCCGGAGGCCACCGTGTTCCGCGCCGCCGAGGGCGCCAACGCCCTGGAACTGGTCCTGCGCAACGCCACCGTGGTGGCCCGTTATGTGGCGGGTGGCAAGCCGGTGGAAACCGCGCCCGCCCCGGTGCAGCAGCCCGGCCAGTGGCGGCATGTGGCCGTGGTGCTAAGGCCCGGCACGCTGGAACTGTACGTGGACGGCAACAAGGCCGGGGAATCGCCGGTCGCGCCGGTGGCGATGAATCCCTCGCTCACCCTGGGCGGCGGCGCGTCCGGCGGCTTTTTGGCGGGCTTCCTCGACGAGGTGCAGGTCTCCAACGCCGCCCGCAGCGCCGATTGGATCAAGCTGTCGGCCCGCAGCCAGAGCCTCGATTTCACCGTCGTCAACTACGGCCAGGACGAGGGCAAGCAGAGCGCGGGCGGCACCAGTTCCTTCGGCGTCATCATCCAGAGCGTCACGATAGACGGCTGGGTGGTCATCGCCCTGACCGGCGTAATGTTCGTGGTGGCGGTCGTGGTGATGGTCATCAAGGCGTTCGTCATCGCCCGGGTCCGCAAGGACAACAAGGCGTTCATGGCCGCCTACGAAGCCCTCAGCCCCAGCGACGACCCCGCCAAGCTGGACCACGACGACACCGAGGAGGACAAGGAATTGGCCGACTCGGAATTCCTCTCGGCCCTGGTCGGCAAGCACGACCACTACCAAAGCTCGCCCCTGTACCACCTCTACCACGCGGGCATCCGCGAGATGAAGAAGCGCGTCGGCGACACCAACAAGCCGCTGACCCCGGAAGCCCTGAACGTCATCCGGGTGAAGATGGACTCCATCGTGGTGCGGGAGAGCCAGCGGCTCAACGGCAAGATGGTGCTGCTCACCATCGCCATCGCCGGGGGGCCGTTCCTCGGGCTGCTCGGCACCGTGGTCGGCGTGATGATCACCTTCGCCGTCATCGCCGCCTCCGGCGACGTGAACATCAACTCCATCGCCCCCGGCATCGCGGCGGCGCTGCTGGCGACGGTGGCAGGGCTAGCGGTCGCGATTCCCGCCCTGTTCGCCTACAACTACCTGCTGGTCCAGATCAAGGATTTGGTGGCCGACATGCGGGTGTTCTCCGACGAGTTCCTGGCGATGCTGTCGGAAACCGTCGCCGACCGTTCGCGGGGGTAAGCCAATGAAAAGCATGTTTTTTATAGGATGGGTGAAGCGCAGCGAAACCCATCAAGCCACCTTGCCCGAAGCGATGGGTTCCGCAAGCTCCACCCATCCTATAGGGATCTTGTCGGAGGTCGCGGCATGAAAGTCGAATCCGAGGAGAAGGTCTACGACGACATCAACATCACCCCGATGCTGGACGTGGCCTACGTGCTGCTGTTGATCTTCATCATCATGACCACCGCCACGGTGCAGGGCATCACGGTGAACCTGCCCAAGGCCAGCAGCACGCCCAGCCTCTCCAAGCCCAAGACCAAGGCCGTCTCCATCACCCCGGACGGGACGATCTACCTCGACACCTACCCGGTCACCATCCAGGAACTGGAAACCCGGCTGGCCCAGTACAAGGCCGCGACGCCCGACCTGCCGGTGGTGCTCAAGGCCGACGCCGCCATCCAGTACCAGAAGGTCATCGAGGTGCTGGACGTGGTCACCCGCCTCGAAATCAGCCAGTTGGGGCTGGTGACGCAGAAGCTCGTCAAGTAGCCCCGCCCTTATGAACAAGAAGCAACGTTGGCTCCGGTATCTCCCGGCGGCGCTCGGCCTGTTATTGGTCGCCCTGGTGGCGCTCGGCGTCTACCTGATGCGGGATATGTTCCAGAAGCCAGTGCAAACCAAGAAGCAAGTCCAGCAAATCAGCGTCGTCCAGCCACCTCCCCCACCGCCTCCCCCACCCGTGCAGAAACCGCCGGAACCGGAGGTCAAGGAAGAAAAAATCGAGGAGCCGAAGCCGGACGAGCCGGAACCCGAACAACCAGCGGAAGAACCGCCGCCCGGCGACCAACTCGGCGTGGATGGCGACGGCGGCGCGGGCGGGGACGCCTTTGGGCTGGTGGGCAAGAAGGGTGGGCATGGCCTGCTCGGCGGGGGCGGTGGCAATTCGATCATTTGGTACGGCCAGCAATTGCAGCGGGAAGTGTCCGAGGAACTGCAACGCAGCCTCAAGGACAAGGCCCGTCACAGCAAATACTCGGCGGTCCTGCAAATCTGGATCAGTCCCGACGGCAACGTCAGCCGGGTGGAATTGGCGAACTCCAGCGGCACCGCCGAAATCGACGAGGCGCTACGGGCCGCGTTGGGGGGATTGCGCGGGCGCTTGAAGCCACCGCCCGAGAACATGCCGCAGCCGGTGAAGATTCGGGTGCGGTCGTAAATCCCGTTTCCCGTAGGTCGGGCTTAAGCCCGACCTACAGCCATCCCATAACAAAACGAACCCATGACCCTGGGGAATTTGATGAAAGCCAATCCCAAAATCCTACCGCTGGCGTTGCTCATCTCCGGCACGCTGGCCTCGTCCACCGCTTTTGGCGCGGACGAGAAAGAAGAACTGCTGAAACTCCGCAACACCACCCTGAACCTGATCGACCTCCTCGTTCAGCAAGGCGTGCTGGACAAGCAGAAGGCCGGCGCCATGATCGAGCAGGCGGAAAAGAAAGCCGCCGCCGAGGCCAAGGCGGAAGCCCGCAAGGAAGCCGAACAAGCCGCCGCCGACACCAAACCCAGCGGCAAGGGCAAATCCGCCGACGGCACCGTGCGGGTGACGTATGTGCCGGATTTCGTGAAGGACGAGATTCGGGCGGAAGTCGCCAAAGACCTGGAAGCCAAAGTGACCAAGCAAGTGAAGGACCAGGCCAAGGCCGAGCAGTGGGGCATCCCCGCCGCCCTGCCGGAGTGGGTCAGCCGCATCCATCCTTACGGCGATATGCGGCTGCGCTACGAGAACGACTTTTTCGGGGACAACAATCAGCCGAACAGCTATTTCAACTGGCCGTACATCAATGCCAAGGGTGGTCTCGCCAGCGTGGACAACCCCTACCGCAACACCACCGTTGACCGCCAGCGCTACCGGATGCGGTTCCGGCTGGGGCTGGAGGCGGAGATCGCCGAGGGCTTGAAAGCGGCGGTGCGGGTGACGACCAGCAACGACCGCAACCCCATTTCCATCAACCAAACCCTGGGCCAGTACGGCACGCAATACGACATCGCCCTCGACCGCGCCTTCCTGCAATACGACTACCGGGACGGCCAGGGCTACGACTGGATGACCTTGTGGGCGGGCCGGATGCCCAATCCGTGGTTCAGCTCCGACAATATGTTCGACCCGGACCTTAATTTTGAAGGCGTGGCGGGCACTTTCCGCTTGCCCTTCGGCCAGGACGATCCGGCCCTCAAGGGCTACGAGCCGGTCAGGGCGCAGTCGCCCACGACGGCGGGACTCCAGCAGTTCCAGACGGGATTCACCCGGCCCAACGAGGCGTTCCTGACCCTGGGCGTGTTCCCCTTGCAGGAAATCGAATTGTCCTCCCACGACAAATGGATGTGGGCGGCGCAGACCGGCTTCGACTGGCTGTTCGCCGGCGATTCGCGCCTCAAGGCGGGCGTCGCCTATTACGATTACAGCAACACCCAGGCCCGGCGGAACCCCTTGGGCAGCACCGAGTTCGACTGGACCGCGCCCAAGTTCTTCACCCAGGGCAACAGCCTCGCCCGCATCAGCAACGACCTCGACCCCGCCACCGAACCCCGCTTGGTGGGGCTGGCCTCGCGGTTCCAGGTGTTCGACGCGCT
>NZ_JBTEKS010000354.1:0-4558 GCF_054333355.1 Methylomagnum sp.
CCCATCGACACCGAGAACATCGGCGCGGAACAACTCGCCACGGTCCAGGCGCTCCACGATGAGGTCGCCGCCGCCCATGGTCCCCTCGACGCGGTGGTTTCCACCGACGGCGACAGCGACCGGCCCTTGATTTTGGGGGTCGAGGACGGGAAGGTCCGGTTCTTCGGCGGCGATTTGGTGGGCATGGTCACGGCGGAATATCTAGGCGCGGACGCGGCGGTCGTGCCCATCAGTTGCAACGACGCCATCGACCGGGGCGCTTTGAAAGACATGGTGGAGCCAAAGACCCGCATCGGTTCGCCCTTCGTCATCGCCGGGATGGAGGTGGCCTGTGCCCGTGGCAAACAGGCGGTGTGCGGCTGGGAGGCCAACGGCGGCTTCCTGACCGGCTCCGACATCCGCCGCGCCGGTCAAACCCTGACGGCGCTGCCCACGCGGGACGCGGTGTTGCCCATCGTGGCCGTGCTGTCCGCCGCGAGGGCGCGGGGCGTGCGCTTGACCGAGCTGTTCGCCCGTCTGCCGAAGCGCTACAGCCGGGCCGCGCTCATCAAGGAATTCCCGAGGGCGCGTAGCGTGCGAATCATCGAGCGCTTTTCACCCGTTAATCCCGCAATCCGGGAGGCGACATTCGCGCCGGATGGGACGCGGGCGCTGGATGAGTCGCGCCGGGAATTGGCGGTGCCCGCCGCCGAGCTTGCGGCGATGGACGCCATCCGGGACGCGCTGGCGGGGTTCTTCGGGGCGGAGGCGGGGTTCGGGGCAATCACCGCCATCAATTATGTGGACGGCGTGCGCATTTATTTCGGCAATGGCGATGTGGCCCATCTGCGGCCCTCGGGCAATGCCGACGAGTTGCGTATCTACGCCGTCGCGGACAGTCAGGCACGGGCGGATGCCATTGCTGCCCTCGCCGTGGCGGAGCCGGAGGGAGTTTTGCGGCGGTTGGAGCGGGCGGTGTGTTTGTAGGTGGGGCCGATGACGGGCGGGCTATTGCGGCGCCTCCCAAGATAAGGGAGGCGCGTTGCTCGCTCAGGACGGATTAAGCCGCCTTATGTCGCTTTCCATGGCCGTTCGGAGCGGTGGATTCGCTGGCCTCTTGGCGCGTTGCCTTGATTTGTGCGTCTGCCGCTTTCCGCGCCATGTTTTTCATTTCAGCCGAGGCAAAACGCGCCAAGGTTTGGCGAATAAGCGTTTGGTAGTGAATTCCGTGGAAGTCGCCAAGAAACTTGAAGTCCTCGACGAGTGAATTTGGCAGGCGGATGGAAATGATCCGCAAGTCGAGTGCGTCATCTATGGCCTGTTGCTGCTCCGGCGTCAGATTAACAGCCCGAACCGCGTTTTCATCCTGCCCCAATTCGCCCGCGTCCCAGCGGTTGTCGTTTTCGATGGCTTCGACGATGGCCGCGTTATTCATGGCTCAAGTTCCTCATGCGTATTTGTTGTAAATCCGAGCCTCGTCCTTGTTCGGGTCGTAGGCGGTCTTGACCGCAACGGTGCCGTCCGCTAATAAAACAAAAACCACCTTTAATTTGCGCCTCATAAAGATGTCTGAAATAAACCACTATGTGGGCGGAATTGTGCGGTTTTGATCCCGCGTGCCCTCCAAAACCTTGCGGTCCCAGGTGGCGAAGCATTGCTCACTCATCGCGGCTTACAGGAGGACTCTTGTTTGCCAGCTTGGTTCTGATTTTTTCTGATATGAGCAGCTTCATATTGGCCTACCCCAGCCGTTCCGACTTCGGTTCCCGCAGCAGCAAATTATTGACGGCCTCCAGCGGCGGCAGCCCTTCGTACAGAACCCGGTAGGTCTGCTCGGTGATCGGCATGTCGATGCCGTGTCGAAGGGCCAGTTGGTGGACGATCTTGGCGGTGTGGATGCCCTCGATTTCCTGGCCGATGCGGGCGACCACGGCCTCCCGCGTTTCCCCCCGGCCCAGCCCGAGCCCGAAGCGGCGGTTGCGGGATTGGTCGTCGGTGCTGGTGAGGATAAGGTCGCCTATACCTGCGAGGCCCATCAGGGTTTCCCGCTGTCCACCCAGGGTCAGGCCCAGCCGCATCATTTCCGCGAGGCCACGGGTGATGAGCGCGGCGCGGGCGTTGGCGCCGAAGCCTAGGCCATCGGCCACACCGGCGGCGATGGCGAGGACGTTCTTGACGGCGCCGCCCAATTGCACGCCCACGATGTCCTCGCTGGTGTAGGCTCGGAACCGATTGTTGTGCAACAGGTTGGCGAGGAGCGCGGCGAACTCGGCTTGCTGGGAAGCCACGGTGATGGCGGTGGGTTGGTTGGCCGCCACTTCGCCCGCGAAGGTGGGGCCGGACAGCGCGGCGGTCGGCACGCTGGAACCCAGCACGGCCCCCGCCACTTCATGCAGCAGTCGGCCTGTTTCAAGCTCCAAGCCCTTGGTGGCCCAGGCGATTTTGGCGTGGGCGGGCAGGTGCGGCTGGATGGTTTTCAGCAAGCCCGCGAAGGCGTGGCTGGGGACAACGACGAGTTGGATGTCGGCGGTCATGACCGCGAGGGCCAGATCGTCCGTCGGGGTGAGATTGTCGGGGAAGGGCGCGTCGGGCAGATAGCGCCGGTTGCGGCGCTCGGCCCGGAGCGCGGCGATGTGCTCGGGGTGGTGGCCCCACAGGCTGACCCGGTGTCCGTTCCGGGCCAGCAGTATCGCGAGCGCGGTGCCCCAGGAGCCCGCGCCCAATACCGATACGTTTGCCATGCGGGGACGGTCAGTGGCTGGTGGCGGACTCGGCCTGCTGTTGGGCCTGTTGCAGATGCTGGGCGTAGAGCGCGTCGAAATTGACCGGCGCCAGCAGCATGGGGGGGAAGCCGCCCCGGACGACCAAGTCGGACACGGTTTCCCGCGCATAGGGGAACAGCAGGTTGGGGCAGTAGGCGCCCAGCAGGTGGCCGTATTCCTGGTCGGAGAAGCCCGCCGCCGAGAAAATGCCCGACTGGCAGACCTCGACCAGATAGGCGGTCTTGTCGCCCACCTTGGCGGTCAGGGTCACGGTCAGGTTGACCTCGAAAACGCCGTCCTGAAGCTGCCGGGCGTTGCTCGCCAGGTTGAACTCCATCTTCGGTTCCCATTGCAGGGTGAAGACTTCCGGGGAATGGGGGGTTTCGAAGGAAACGTCTTTGACATAAATCTTTTGCAGCCCGAACTGGCGTTCGGCCTGATTAACTTCTTCGGCCATGATGATCCTTTAAGGGTGAGGGTTTAAGGGAAGGAGCGTAAAAAGAAGTGGCGGGCGCGGTTACTTGCGTTTCTTGGTGACCGGAAGCTTGTCTTCTTCCCAGGCGATTATGCCGCCCTTCATTTCGAATATCTGGGTGAAGCCCAAGCCGGAAAGCTTCTTGCAGGCCGTCGGCGAGCGGGTGCCGGATTGGCAGGTCACGATCACGGGCTTGCCCTTATAGGCCTCCAGCTCGTGGGCGCGTTCTTCGACTTTGCCCAGGGGAATGTGCCGGGCGCCTTCGATGTGCCCTTGGGAAAATTCATGGGTCTCGCGCACATCCACCACGACCGTGTTTTCGTCGTTCATCAGGACCACGGCCTCCATGGGGGACACCGTTTTGTGCTTCCTGAACGCGCTGTCGAACAAGTCTTGAATCAATAGGATGGTGCAAATGAACAAGCCGCTGGCCATGATCCAGTGGTTGCCGATGAATTCCAAAAGCCGGTCTGGTGTTACGTTCATGCTGAGTGATTGGATAGGGGGTCTCGGTGATGGCAGAACACTTCCTTCATCAACCCGATCAATTGCAGGGTGCGTTCGTCATCCACGTAATAGTACACGCGATTGGCGTCCTTCTTACAGGCGAGAATGCCTTTGTCCCGCAATATCCCGAGGTGCTGGGAAATATTGCTTTGGGTCGTGCCGACATGTTCCACGATTTCTTGGACGCTGACCTTGTTGTTGCCCAGAATGCAAAGTATTTTGAGCCGCAACGGATGAGACATAGCTTTCAGGCAATGGGCCGCCTGGGCAATATCGTCATCTTCCGTGATGAGTGTTTCGTCCTCCTGGGGATGCGTCATTGCAGGCCTCGCCATGTAAGATTGTGTTCGCTGTTTGGAGTGCGGCGGCACACGACGGGCACCCGGAAAAGGTTTAGAATCGTAGTCGGAAATTCAGCCGCGCCAAGCGAGGGGCTGCCTGCCCTCGCCCGCGTTTAGCCTAACAGAACGGTGGATTATACGTTGAACTCGAATTGGCCTAAACCCGTCGCCCCCATGCGTTGGCCTGGTTTCGGCGGTGAATGGGCCAAGCGCCGCGACGCCAGGGGCGATCCGGCGCAGAGATGACCCATTCCGAGGCGTCTCCATTGAGCCACCAGGATTTTTTCTGCCCCATAGCCTTTCTAATGCAAACCCTTGATCGAAGCCGGGCTAGGTGCCATCAACACATGGCCCGCCCACCGAGAACAGGGCTTGCGCTTCCGGCATGAAGCTTTCTGATCCATCCCGCTTGATCCCAACCAATGCCGCCCGCGTCCTCGCGGCGGCGGGGCTGATTTTGGCCGGGTCCGCCGCGCGGGCGGCGGACCCGGCCG
>NZ_JBTEKS010000355.1:0-4543 GCF_054333355.1 Methylomagnum sp.
CGCCATTGGCGGGATGAAATGCCTTCATAGTTTGTTGCATCGCTCAAGAAACCATCTGTCGCATTTGTTAGATACCTTCATTTATATTGGGGCTGGCCTCTGGAACTTTAAACTGTCATTAAAAACAGCAACTTAGGTCGGTAACATGTCTAATGGTTTTTGAAAAGCTTAACATGGATGGCAGGCCAGTATTATCATTGGGAATATCAGTCAAACACGCTGCGGACCATCGTGATATGCTATACTTTATGAGCTACATACAAATAGAACAGCTTATACAAGAAAACTTGGTAAAACTCGATGAACACTTTTCTGTAGTGGACGCGGCAATGAAGGAGGCAGCATAATGTCTGTTCATATATCTAAAGTTGATGTTGCAATCAAAATTACAGAGCTATTGGATGAGGGTAAACATGAAGAGGCAATGAAGCTTCAGAAAATATTCATTTCCTCAATAAAGAGAGATCAGATAAATGGTCAATACTCAGGAACGATTGTGTTAGATAGGACATCAAAAAAAATCATCAAAGCGTTTGACTTTCCGACATTAACATCTAGGGCGATAGGGTTTTCTTAGAATTTTACCCACGCCAATATTTCATACATCAGCACATTTCACTCTCGTAAAATTCTTCCGGCTAGTATCCCCACCAACAACAACGCCGCCGCCCCCAAGGGCCACGGATATAACTCGGTGCGGGGCCGGTAATACCGCTTGTCCCGCTCCACTGGCTCCAATTCGTCCAGCAAGCGGTAAATCTCCTCCAACTCCGCCGTGTCCTTAGCCCGGAAATAGCGCCCGCCAGTCTTCTCGGCGATACCGCGCATGGTGGGTTCGTCCAAGTCCTGAGAAGGATTGACCCGGCGGCTGCCGAAAAAGTCCTCGACGGTCATTTCGTCAGCGCCAATGCCGATGGTGTAGATTTTCAGACCGGCGCTGGCGGCGAGTTCGGCGGCTTGCAACGGCGCCACCGTGCCCGCCGTGTTAGCGCCGTCGCTGAGGAGGATCAGCACCCGCTGGTCGGCGGGATTGTCCCGCAACCGCTTGACGCCCAGTCCGATGGCGTCGCCGATGGCGGTCTTGTCGCCCGCCAAGCCGATGACCGCCTCGTCGAGCAGGGCGTGGACGGTCTTGCGGTCGAAGGTCAGCGGCGCTTGCAGATAGGCGTTCTCGCCAAACAAAATCAAACCCAGCCGATCCCCCGTCCGCCGCTCGATGAATTGCCCCGCCACCCATTGGGTCGCGACGAGCCGGTTCACCTGCTGCCCTTGCAGGTTGAAATCGCGGATGTCCATGCTGCCCGAGAGGTCCACCGCCAGCATCAAATCCCGCCCGCTCACGGCCTGCTCTATTGGGTCGCCCAGCCATTCCGGGCGGGCGGCGGCACCGACCAGCAACGCCCAGGCCGCCGCCGCCAGCCACAGGCGCACCGGATTCGCGGCGCGGGTCTTATGGGCGGCGGGCAGCCCGTCCAATTCGTCCAGGAATGGCGCCCGCAACGCCGCCCCGGCGGCGTCGGAGGCGGGCGGCAAGAATCGGCGCACCAGCCAGGGCAGCGGCAGGGCCAGGAACATCCAGAACCAAGCGAAGTCGATCATGCTTCGGATACTTCTCGTCCGGGGGGAGACACGGCGCGGCGGTTCCGGCGGTGTCTGGACACGGCGTTCAGCCAGTCGCGGCACAGGTCCAGCAGTTCGTCCAGATCTGTCGGCGGGGTGGGCCGATAAGGCACGTCCACCAGCCATCGACCCACGCCCCGACTGAAGCGCGGTTCGCCCAAGCCGCTATCCAGCCAGCGCAGCCAAGCCTCGCCCGTCAGACTGGCGACCTCATCACGCGGATGAATACTCAAGGCCGTCCGCCGCAACAGGATGGAAAGCCGCCGCAATTTCTCGGCAGGATCGAGGCTGGCGTCGGCCCGTAGCGCGTCCAATTCACGCCGCGCCAGCTTAACCGGCGAGACCCGGCGGAGACGCCGGATCACCCACACCAAGCCGACGATCAGCAGCGGGACAAGAATCAACAGCAGCCACCAACCGATGGCCGGGGGCCACCAGCCGACCGACTCGGGCAGATGGATGTCGCGCAGGGGAAGCTGTTGTTCCATGGGTCAAAGATGGGGCGTGTGGATGCGGCCACTCCGCTGCAAGACCAGCAGCGGGTCTTCGATGGTGTTGCAGAAGACGAAGCGCAGGCCGTGCCGGTTCGCGAGGCCGCGCACCTGCTGATACCGCGCCTTGAAGCGCCGCTCGTATTCGTCGGCGGTGCGCGGGTCGGCGTCCACCACCACGTCGCGCCCGGCGTGGCTGTAGCGGTGCCGCCCCAAGGGCAGGTGTTGTTCCAGGGAATCGAAGGTCATCACCAGCACGCCGTCGCAGTGCCGGGCCAAACGGCCCAGCGCGGCCTCCCCGGCGGCGTTGAGGTGGCGGAAGTCGCTGAACACGAAGGCCAAGCTGCCGGGCCGGGCATGGCGGGGCAGGCTAATCAGGGCGTTCTCCAAAGCGGCTTCGGGACTGCCCGCCTCGGCGGCGGCGGGCTGGGCGGAATCCACCAGCGCCTTCAGCAAGCGCAGCACGGCTTTGTGCCCGTGGTCCGGCTTGAATTCCACGCGCCCGGCTTCCGAGAAAATCTGTCCGCCGATCCGGTCGCCGTGGCGGCGGGCGCTCCACGCGATAAGCGCCGCCAGCCGCGCCGCCAGGGCCGATTTGTACATGCCCCGGGTGGCGAAGAACATGGCGGCGCGGTAGTCCACGGTCAGGAACACCGGGCGTTCCCGCTCTTCCCGGAACAGCTTGGTGTGGGCCTTGCCGGTCCGGGCCATCACCCGCCAGTCCAGATTGCGCACGTCGTCGCCCTGGGCGTAGGGGCGGGTTTCGTCGAACTCCATGCCGCGCCCCTTGAAGGCGGAGAGGTATTGCCCGCTTTGCAGCGCCCGCACCGTGGGCCGGGTCAGGCTCAGACCGGCGGCGGGCTGGCTGAGGCGGATCAGTTCGTCCAGGGTGGGGCGGATGGGGTTGTTGTCTGGATGGGTGGGCATTAACGCAAAATGATGTCCAGTATTCGTAGGGTGGGTTAGGCGCACTTCGCACAAATCCGTATGTCTTGATGGCCTATCGTGCGCCGTAACTCACCATCTTAGTCAGCATGGTGGGTTACGGCGCACGGCAGGTTGAATATTAACGGCGTGACTCGTCGGATGTGCGCCTAACCCACCCTACAAAACCACGAAAAGGGTGCCTATTCCAGAAACCGCTGCAAAACATTATCCAAAAAGTTATAGCCGGTCTCGGTGCAACGGATCACCCCGCTTTCCCGCACCAACAAACCCTCGCGCAGACAGGCGGCAAGCGTCGGCTCCAACACATCCAGCGATAGGCCGGTGCGCTCGGGAAACAAGCTCTCGGAAAATCCTTCCCGCAGCCGCAGGGCATTCATCAAGAACTCGAACGGCAATTCATCGCGGCCCACATCCGCCCGTCCGCCCTGCCGTTCCGGCTGTCCCGTGACGTCGAGATAATGGGCCGGATGCTTGATCTTCCAGGTGCGGGTGACGGCGCCGGTTTTCAAGTCGGTCAGCTTGCCATGGGCACCCGCGCCGATGCCGAGGTAATCCCCGAACCGCCAGTAATTGAGGTTGTGCCGACAGCGGCGCCCATCCCGAGCGTAGGCCGACACTTCGTACTGGTGATAGCCGTGTTCCGCCAGCAACGCCTGACAATCCCGCTGAATGGCCCAAATCGCGTCGTCTTCCGGCAGGGGCGGCGGGTATTTGTGGAACAGGGTGTTCGGCTCCAAAGTGAGTTGGTAGAAGGAAATATGGGTCGGTGCCAGCGCTGTCGCCGTCCGCACATCGGCCAGGGCTTGTTCCCGCGTCTGGTCTGGCAGGCCGAACATCAGGTCCAGATTGAAGTTGTCGAAGCCCGCCTCCCGCGCCAGCGCCGCCGCCCGCAAGGCTTCCTCCCGGCCATGGATGCGGCCCAGGCGTTGCAAATGGCCCGCGTCGAAACTTTGCACGCCGATGGATAGCCGGTTTACGCCCGCCTCGCGGAAGCCCCGGAACTTGCCGCTTTCCGCCGTGCCGGGGTTGGCTTCCAGGGTGATTTCCGCGTCCGGCGCAACTGGGAGGCGTGCCCGGACGCCATCCAGCAACGAGCCGATGGCTGCGGCGCTGAACAAGCTGGGCGTGCCACCGCCGATGAATAGGGTCTCCACCGTCCGCCCGGCCACGGCGGGTAGCGCCTGCTCCAAGTCGGTCAGTAGGGCCGCGACATAGGCGTGTTCCGGCAACGCCTCGCCCGCCGCGTGCGAGTTGAAATCGCAGTAGGGGCATTTGCGGACGCACCAGGGGATGTGCAGGTATAAACCGAGGGGGGGTGTTTTCAGCATGGCGGCGGGTAGTTTAACCCGCCGCCAGCTAGATTGGTGGGAGTGGGCTTCACGTCGTCGACGAAGCACGCGCTACTGCGCTGGCCGAGGGCCTCGGCTCGGCGACGTTCACCGTGCGCTCCGTCGAGGAGAAGCCGTACCGGTCGTCGCCGAAGG
>NZ_JBTEKS010000356.1:0-4539 GCF_054333355.1 Methylomagnum sp.
CTTGTCAGGGGGGAGTAGGAAGCGGGTGATTCTTCGTGGGTGGGGGATTCTTGCTCCCGCCTCAATTCTTCCCTTCCCTGATAAGGGGGGGATGGGAGGGGCTGGAAGGGCTGGGAAGCGGTTTGGGTGCCGCCGTCGATGAATACCCGCCGCATCTCGAACCATTGTTGGTCGCGGGCGGCGCGGGCGGCGTCCACCGTGTCGGCGGTGACGACATCGCCCGCCGCTTCCAAACCGCCCATTTCCGCGAGGGCGTTGTCGAGGTCGCGGCGGACTTTGCTTTCCTCGCTGGCGAGTTCGGTCAGGCTCTGCTGATGCTGGGTGAAGCGCCCCCGGTAATGCTCGATCTCGCCATCCAAGGGGACTTGCAGCTTGCGCAAGGCCTTGGCGTCCGTGGCACCCAACGCGCTGGCTTCGTCGTTCAGGCGGCGGGCGGATTCGTCCAGCCCCACAGCCAGCCGTGCGGCCTGGGTTTCCGGGTCGCCTTGCAGTTTAAGCGCGTCGAGGGTGGCGGCCAGCGCCGTGAAATCCGGCGGTGTCGGCAATTCGGCGAAGGCCGCTTGCGCCGCCGCCGCGTCCTGTTCCAACTCGTGGACTTGCTCGCGAAGCCCGGTGCTGGCTTCGGTCGCCGCGTGCAGGTCCGCCGCCAGTTCCCGCACCCGCGCCAGGGCGGCGCGGTCGGGCAAGCGGGCAGATAAATCCAAACCGTCCGGCGCTTCGGCACCGAAGCAGGCGCGGGCCAGTTCGGCGAGATTGGCTTGGCAAACCGAGCGCAACGCCGCCACCGCCTGGATATTCCGGTGCGCCTCGCCGGCCCGCGTTAAGTCGTGACGCAAGGCTTCGATGTCGGGACCGCTGTTCAGCAGCGCCTCGGGCACGGCCAGGGCGGGAAGCTCCCGCTCGTAGCCTTCGATCAGCGCCCCGGCCTCGCGGCTGTCCCGCTCGGCGTGGGCCAGTTCGGCGGCGGCCTGGACGCGCTGCCCTGGCGCGTCGGCGTCCAGCAGCGGCGCGTCATGCAGCCCCGCCAATTCTTCCAGCGCGGCGGCGTGGCTCGCCAGCAAGGGAATGGCCGTCGCCAGCCGGTTGAGTTGCCGTTCCTCGCCGCGCAAGGCTTCGATCCGCGCCCGCAGGGCTTGCGCCTGCCGTTCCGCTTGAATCAGCGCTTCTTGCCGCTCCTGCCAGAGCTTGGGCCGGACCTGCGCATCCTTGAGCTTTTTTTGGGCCTCGTCGTAGTCGTGCATGGCCACGTTCAGGCTGGGTTTGTGGCCCGCCGGTTTGAACAGCGCCGCCGCTTCGTCATCCAGCCGGGCCAGCAATCGGCGCACCCCGGCCAGCCCGGAGGTGGCTTGGAACAGGGTCTCGCCCAGTTCGCCCTGCCCTTCCGATAGTTCTTTCCCGCCTTTGCGGAGGCTGGCCTGGTTGATGCCGAACATGGTGAGGAAGGTCGGCTGGTCCAACTCGCCCAACAGCCGGGCGAAATAATCGGGGGGCAAGGGGCGGTCGGTGTATTCCTCGCCGGTGGCGGGGTCGAATTCGAACAGGGTGGACTTGTTGCCCTTGCGGCGCATGACCGCCACGCGGCTTTCGCCGCCCAGGTCCAGCACCGCGCCGACCCGCAGTTGCGCGTAGTCGTGGCGGAAGTTGTCGGGGGTGCGGGCGTCGATGCCGAATAGCAGCGCGGTGATGGCGCGGAGGGCGCTGGATTTGCCCGCCTCGTTGGGACCGTAGATCACATGCAGCCCGGCGGGCGTGGCGGAGAAGTCCAGCGTTTGGCCGTGGAAGGGTCCATAAGCCTTGAATAGCAGCCGTTCGAATCTCATATCAAAACTTCATGGGTGAGACGTGGGAGTGGGCTTTAGCCCACGAAGCGGGGCGGTAGTCGCGGGCTAAAGCCCGCTCCCACAATGAATCGCGTCAAAGCTCACGGCGCGGCGTCTCCGTGCAGGCGGGACAACAGCAGCGTCTCGGCCTCCGCCAGCAGCCGGGACAAGGTGGCCGGGTCGTCGAGCTGCAAGCCATCCGGTCCCCGGCCCGTGTCCGAGGGCAGTTTCGTCAAGTCGGCGAATACCTGCCGCCCCAGTTCGGCCAGTTCCTCGTCGGAGGCGGTCAGCCGGTCCACCAGCCGCAACATTTCACCGATGGCGTCGGGGCGACGGGCGGCGCTGGCCCGGTCCAAGGCCGGGCGCAGGTCGAAGCGGATTTTTTCCAGCCACACGGCGGGGCTGAAATCCAGGCCGACGGCCCGCAGTTCCGCTTCCACCGCGTCGAAGCCGCCCGCCAGCCGTTCACCCAATTTGCCCCGGCCTGCCACGGACAGCCGCACCGCCAGCAAGCGATCCCCGGCCTCGTGGGTCAGTTCGACCAAGCCAGCCCGGACGGCGCTTAGCAACATTTCGCTGTCGGCGAGTCCGTCCGTGTCGACGCGCAGATGCGCCCAGCGGAGGTTGTCCAGCGGGCGGAATTCGGTGCTGATTTCACCGCTCTCCACCGACACCAGTTCGCAGCCCTTGGGTCCGGCCTCGCGGACGTTGCGGCCTTGCAGGTTGCCGGGAAACACGATGTGCGGCCCGGTCGAAACGATCTCGCGGGCGTGGGCGTGGCCCAAGGCCCAATAGTCGTAGCCCCTGCCGCGCAGCACGTCCGTCCGGGTCGGGGCGTAGCTGGCGTGGCCGGCGCGGCCATCCAGGCTGGTGTGCAGCACGCCGATGTTGAATAGATCGAAGGGGCCGGGCGGATAGGCGGCGGCGAGGTCGTCGCTGGCCTCGCGGTGGCCGAAGCTCTGACCGTGCAGGGCGACGCCCAAGTCTTCCCAGACGCGGGTTTCCGGCTTCTTGTGGTTGAACACGAACACATTGTCGGGCAGCGGCAGGGATTTGGTGATGCGGCTTTCCGCGTCGTGGTTGCCCTTCGCCAAGGCCACCCGGATGCCCGCCTCCCGCAGCCGGGCCATTTCCCGGACAAAGAACAGCCCGGAATTGAAGTCCGGCCAGTCGCCGTCGAACA
This sequence comes from Methylomagnum sp., assembly GCF_054333355.1. Taxonomy (NCBI): domain Bacteria; kingdom Pseudomonadati; phylum Pseudomonadota; class Gammaproteobacteria; order Methylococcales; family Methylococcaceae; genus Methylomagnum; species Methylomagnum sp. Next base: position 3,004 of record NZ_JBTEKS010000356.1, read on the forward strand.
AATCCCCGGCGATGACGACGAAATCCACCGTCTCGCGAATCGCCAAGTCCACCAAATCGCGGAACGCCCGCCGGGTCGCGCCGCGTAGCTCGTCCACCGGGGCGCCGTCGTAGCGGTCCAGGCCCAGCAACGGGCTGTCCAGGTGGATGTCGGCGCAGTGTAGGAATTTCATGGGGGGATTTCGGTTGAGTTTGAATTTAGTCCCGTAGGGTGGGCATGTACCCATGCCCACCGATGCTTAATTCAGCGGGTGTTTGGTGGGCATGGGTACATGCCCACCCTACACGGAAGATTCTCGCCACCGCCTGAAGGCGAGACTACGAGCCTGTCGGCTCCGCGTCCGGCTCGCTGGGTTCGATTTGTTCGCTGAGCTTGTCGATCCGTTTCGTCACCCACGCCAAATCCCGGTGCTTGCCCTCGCCCTCCTCGGCGCCATCCGTGAGCTTTTCCAGGATGTCCCGCGCCTCCCGGTACTGGGCGAGGGCGTCGGCCTTGTCCCCGTCCGGCAAGGCCTCGATAGCCAGGCCGAGCTTGATGTGGCCCACCGCCAAATCACGGTGGTGCGCGGGGTCGGTGTCCCGCACCAGCAGCGGCGCGGCGGCGGCGAGATAGGCCCGGTAATGCTCCGCCGCGCCCGCCGGGTCTTCCAACGCCGCCAGCACGTTGCCGATGTTGTTGTGGTTCAAGGCCAGATTGCGTTGGAACTCCGGGTTGGATGGGTCCATGGCGGCGACTTTCTCGGCGACGGCCAGCGCGGCCCGGTAGCGGCCCAGCGCCCCCGCCAAGTCCGGGCGGGCGCGCAGCAAATCGCCCATCATCGTGTAAATCGCGCCCGGTGCCCGCACCAGCTTGATTTGGTTGGGATTCTTGCCCGCCAGGAACTCATAGATTTTCAGCGCCGCGTGCATCGCCGCCCAGGCTTCCCGGATTTCGTTGGTCTTGATGTAGAGGGTCGCCAGGCGCTCGTGGCTGGCCGCGAGATCGAACCGCCGCTCGGCGTTGGAGGGGGCGTGAGCGGCCAGTTTTTCCAGCACGGCGTGGGCGGCCCGATAGCTGTACAAGGCGCCACCCAGGTCGCCTTGCTGCTTGAGCAGGTCGCCAATCTTGGTGTGATGCCGCAATAGGTCGTGCTGCCGCTCCGGCTTGTCCGGGTCTTGCTTGGCGAACAGGGCGCGTATCCCGAGGCTCCGGCGCAGGCCGTTCAACGCGCCGGGGATGTCGCCCCGGGTGATGAGTAGGTCGCCGATGCGTTCCTGAGCCACGGCGAAATCCCGCTGCCGGGCGGCGTTGTCCGGCTCGGCGGCCATGGCCCGCAGCAGGAAGGCGCTGGCGTCCTGATACGCCTTGAGCGCCGGTTTCCAATCGCCTTGCGCCGTGTCCAGATCGGCCAGAATGCAGGCCAGCCGGACCCGCCGGGTGGTTTCGATGGAGTCTTCGGCGGGGTCGATGGGCCGGTCTTGCAGGCCCGCCACCAAGACCCGGGCGTGGGCGGCGAGGGGGGCCAGCGGGCACCAATCACCGCCGACCACGCAAGGC
>NZ_JBTEKS010000357.1:0-4513 GCF_054333355.1 Methylomagnum sp.
CCACCATCGTCGGCTCGGCCAGCGCCCTGGCCGAGCGGGACGAGGCGCTGGACGCCACGGAGCGGCGGGAACTCAGCCGGGCCATCTTCGAGGAGTCCACCCGCATGTCCAGGCTCATCGCCAACATCCTCGACATGGCCCGCCTGGAGGCCGGGGCGGTGACGCTGAACCGGCAATGGCATGTGCTGGAGGAAATCATCGGCACGGTGCTGAACCGGCTGGAAACGCGGCTGAAAGGGCGGACGGTGTCGGTCCGGCTACCCCGCGATTTGCCGCTGGTCCTGGTGGACGGGGTGATGCTGGAGCAGGTGTTGGCGAACCTGTTGGACAACGCGGCGAAATATTCGCCGCCGGGAACCCCCATTGAAATCACGGCGGAGAGTTCCGCCTTCACCCTCACCGTGTCGGTGGCCGACCGGGGGCCGGGCATCCCCGCTGGGCGGGAGGAAAAGCTGTTCGAGAAATTCGTCCGCGCCCATCCCGAGGGCGCCCAAAGCGGCGTGGGGCTGGGCCTCGCCATCTGCCGGGCCATCGTCGAGGCCCACGGCGGCTGGATTAGGGCCAAGAACCGGGGCACGGGCGGGGCCATCTTCACCTTCACCCTGCCGGTCGACCAAGCACCGCCCGGCATCGAGCTGGAGCAGGCCGAGTGAGGCCGCCATGGTGAATCCCGCGCCCACCGTGGTGCTGATCGAGGATGACCCCCAGATGCGCCGGTTCCTGCGGACGGGGCTGGGCAGCGAGGGATTCCGGGTGTTCGAGGCGGACACCGGGCGGCAAGGCTTGGTGGAGGTTGGCACCCGCAAGCCCGACCTGGTCATCCTCGACCTGGGGCTACCGGATATGGACGGTGTGGAAGTGGTGAAAGCCATCCGGGGCTGGACGGGTCTGCCCATCCTCATCCTCTCCGCCCGCGACGCCGAACGGGACAAGATCGAGGCCCTGGACGCCGGGGCCGACGACTACCTGACCAAGCCCTTCGGCCTGGGGGAGCTGCTGGCCCGCCTCCGGGTGGCCCTGCGCCACGCGGCGGGGCCGGGCACGAATCCGGCGGAGGCGTTCAGCACCGGGAGCCTCACGGTTGATTTACAGAAGCGGCTGGTCTATGTGAACGGGGCGGAGGTTCACCTAACGCCCGTGCAGTACCGGCTGTTGGCGGTGCTGGTGAGGCATGCGGGCAAGGTGCTCACTCATCGGCAGATCATCAAGGAGGTGTGGGGGCCGGCCCATGTGGATAACACGCACTATCCCCGCATCTATATGAGCCAGCTCCGCCAGAAGCTGGAAGCGGACCCGGCCAGGCCGGAATATCTTCTGACCGAATCCGGAGTCGGCTATCGGCTGAGGGACTGAGCGCCGGGGGATTCCCAATCACCCCGGCCCCTGAATTTTTACGTTTTGTCTGATGCACAGGATCAACCCGGTGCCGGCCAGGGCCAGCGATCCCGCCATGGAGAAGACCAAGCCATGATCGCCCAGCATCCCCCTCAGGAAGCTCGCGCCGATGGTGTCCCAGATGTGGATTCAGAACCAATCAAGTCTTTTATAATCAGAAGGTTAATGCTCTTCATATCCACGTCGAGAACACTACCCCCTCCTTCCCTAACTTTACCCCCGCAATCGGTAAGCCGCTGAAAAACAAGGCAAAGCCATCAAAAATGGTGTTATTTGTCGTGCGTCCGGGGCGTTTTATATGCCAAATTCATGGCGCTTTTTGCGTTGGCAAACCCTCGGGTTAAGTTTAAGTTAAAGTGAGCATACCGAGATTGTTCAACTTATTTGGAAAGACAACCCATGGCAAAAATCATCACCATCGGCAATCAAAAAGGGGGGGTCGGTAAGACAACCACCGTAGTGACCCTCGCGGCGGAATTCGGTCGTCGTGGTCATCCCGTTCTGGTGATAGACCACGATCCACAAGGCAACGCGAGCCGTCATATAGCGGATTCCGCTTCAAAGACTGTCGATAAGCACGCGTTCCATCTGCTTACCAACGATTTCGACACCTACGCGGAAGTTGTGGAAACGTCCACCAATCAAGGCTTTGAAAATGTTAGCTTGGTCAGGGGGCCGCTCGATGTGGCTGACATCGAGACAAGGCTGCGCGACTGCTCGACCCGCCCCTACGAATTATTGGCAAACCGCATCAGGCCATTGCGGGAACACTACGACTTCGTCCTTGTGGACACGCCACCCGCGCTGGGATTACTTACTGGCAATGCCCTGGCTGCGTCAGATGTCTGTGTGGCCCCCGTGGAAACCTCCTCTGATTACGGCCAGCACGGGATTCTGTCGTTCACCAAATTGGTGAACCAAATCAAATCCGAAATCAACCCCAATTTGAAATTGCTGGGAATTTTGCTGACCATGCACGATGCCCGGCTTGGAGCCTCATCCGCTCTGGCTGATATAGCGGATGAAGTGTTCGGAAATGTTTTGCCGGTAAGAATTAGAAAAACCATAAAGATTTGCGAAGCGGCCATGGAAAAAAGGCCAATACAAGCCATCGCAAAAACGGCAACGGCTGCCGAGGATTACGCAGCCTTGGCTGATTACCTATTGGAGCAAATGGGATGAATCGAAAAGATAGACTTAAAGCCAGCTCTCTAGCTGGCTTGGCCTCAACCAGATCCGAAATATCAGAATCCCAAGCGCAGCCATGCTTTTCGGATGGCTTATACGAAAAGATATCTGTCGATAATATAGACCGTAACCCATGGCAGCCGAGAAAGAAGATTAGCGATTTGGAAATCGAAGCGCTTGCCAAAAGCATTTCCGAAGCTGGGCAAATTGAACCCATCATCGTGCGGAAAAAAGGCGGCAGATATGAGCTGATCGCTGGAGAGCGCCGATGGCTTGCCACCAAGTCCCTGAATAGAAGTCATATTGAGGCTATCATCCGCGAGGCGGATGACAGCCAAGTGGCTTTGCTTGCGTTGATTGAAAACATGCAACGACAGGATTTATCCGACTATGAAATCGGAATGGGGATAGCGGCTGCCGAGAAGAAATTTCGGTTCAAGAAAGAAATAAGCGAATCGCTTGGCATTGGCCGAACCGACCTTTATCGCTATCTCGCTTTTTCGGAGCTTCCCGAATGGATTATTTCAGAACTTGAGGAAGCTCCCTCACTGATTTCGAAAAGGCTGGCAGAGGAGATAAGAAACTTTCTAAAAGATAAAAATCCTGACGATTACCATGAAAACATCATGCGGGGCTTAAGATCCCTTGAGGACGGAACGCTCCAAAATAAAGATTTCATCGGGGCCATTACAAGGTTGCGGCCACCCCGAATCACGGGCTTCGCGCAATCAAAGCCAATGTCTTTGGAGTTTAAACATGATGGCCAAGTGGTGGGAGGGTTCAAATATAGCCCAGAGAGAGGTCTCAGCTTAAAGTTGTCGGGATCAATTTTGGATGAGGCACGGGTGAAGTCTATTGAAGAATTCGTTCAAGGAATTATTCATGGTTCGGCGAGTGCATAGCTTAAATCGTTCCCAATGGGAACAAAACCGCGAGACAAAAGTGTTCCCGTTGGGAACATACCCGCAAGGGCAGGGACTTCTCTGATTTCCGGCATGGCCTGTGCCGATTCCAACAAGCCGGGTTAAGGGTTGTGGCGCTACGCTCTTTACCCCCCCCTCCAAATTTCAGAAGGTCATACTCCACAGCCCACCTCGATCATGTCGTCCGATCTGTCGACCTGGTCGCTGGCGGGTCGGGCGGGGTCGTGGACGGGCGTTGGGTACCGCCACTTTGCGTCTGGTGCCCAGTGGAAGAGGCTTGCAAGCGTGGGTTTTAGGGCAGGCGAATAAAAACGGGGGGCGGGACAAGGGGTTGCGGGCGGTGGGCGGCACGGCGGAGACCTCAATCCCGTCCCCGACCTCCCCGGCCATCGTGGCGGCGGGGCGGGGCGTGCGGTTCGGGCGAGGAGGACGATTCCCCGCCATCCCGCCACGGCGGGGCTTCGCCCTCCCCGACGAGAGGCACGCCATAGGCTCTGAGCAGATCGAGGATGGCGACCCGCCGCCGTGCCAGCACCCGGTCCAGGCGGTCGCGCAGGGCGGCGTCGCTCTTGCGGGTGCCCATGGCGATGGAGAATTCGAAGGGCTGGGCACCCGCTTCGGAGGGCGTGGGCAGGGGCACGACCCTAAGCTTCACCGGCTGGCGCGCCGCGAAATAGCCCGCCAGCGGACCCCAGGCGATGGCCACATCGATCTCGCGTTTGGCGACGGCCTCGATCAGCCGGGCCGGCGGGTTCGGTTCCCGGTAATCGCCGTAAATGCTGTAGCCGATGACGTTGTTGACGATCCCGCGCCGGGCCAGCGCTTCCGCTGGCGGCGGGTTGCTGTAGTCGTCGCCGATGAAGTGCAGGCCGATGCGGAGGTCGCGCAGCTTGGGATCGTCCAGGGAACGCAGCCTGTAGCCGGCATCCTTGCGGTAGACCAGGGCATAGGTGGAGCGGTAATGGGGCTGGGTCGTCAGGACCATGTCGAACCCGCTCGGCACGCCC
>NZ_JBTEKS010000358.1:0-4513 GCF_054333355.1 Methylomagnum sp.
TACAACCAATATTGCGCCTATCTGGCCGAACAAACCCACGAATTCACGGGGATGAAGGATGCGATTGCCCAAGCCAACGATGCCATAGCCGATTACAAGAAGGCCCAATCCGACTTCTACGAGAAAATAAACGCCACCGGGGCATCCATCGACCAATTGGGCAGTGCGCTGGTCGCTCAGTACGATGTGCTGATGGCTTCCGACAAGGCTTTTCAGGAGGCTGTGGTCAAACAGGGAATGGGGTGTTCCTTTGCGAATTTCCTAAGCATCCTCAAAACGATACTGACCGTCGGGGTGGATGCTTATTCCATGTTCACCGATCCGAATGTCAAGACCATCACGGCGACTATCAAGGATTTCGCCGATATAGGCATCAACATTAGTACCGGGAAGCTATTGGTGAACCCCGTGGCCGTGGCGGGAGACCCGAACTCCATCAGTCAGGGCTGGCAGCAGATCAATCCAGGCGGCGGCGACGTGGATGATTCAGCAAAGCTGATCGCCGAAGGCAATAACTTTGACGCCGCTATCAAACCCTATCTGGACCTGCCGGAGGCCAAGATCTATCAGCAGGCCGTGCACGATTACATCGGGATTGCGCAAAGCCGAAACGCGAAGCTGCTTGAATACACGAATAACTGTATTCAATACATGGCCCTGGATGGCAAAATCTCCCAAAAGCAACAAGAGGTCAACCGGATTTCGTCTCAAATTGCCCAAGAGAATGTGCCGGGTTTAATCAGCTATCGGAATTTCTTGTTTAGCCTGTACCAGGATTATAAGGCGCTGTGCCTGAAATACCTTTATCAAGAGAACCGGGCCTTTGAGTACTGGAGTCAAACGAGCAATCCGTTCCATGTCTCCGACAACTCGTTTGTAGGCCTGAGCGAAATGCACAACCGATTGAAGGCGAAAATTATTGATTGGATTAATAATTATAGCCAGCCGAACCAACCGCTCAACGACATCAGGATTTTGCTTACGCCCAAATTCCGGGAGTTACAATTCCGGGCCATGCAGCAGACGGGCACCATCACCTTCCAAATCACCCCGGACGATAACGCCTTCCTGGGATGGGCCAACGTTTTGCTCACAAACTTCAAGGTGATCCTGCATGGCGTGTCGCCTTCCGAAAACAAAAATATTTATGTGCAGCTTACGCATAATGGCAGGGTTTGCACCATGGACCCCCTGGGCGTGCGCACCGATTACACACACCGGCGGGTATTGAGTATTTATGAATATACGATTACCAACGGCAACCTCGTTACCGTGGCAGGCGGATCGCTGGGCGGGGACGGCACGGGTGGCAATCCGAACCGGATCGCCTTGAGTCCGTTCGCTAGTTTCACTATCAATATCCCCCCCAAGTATAACCCTGGGATTGATATCTCAGATCTGGGAGGCATCGAAATATCATTTTCGGGTTATGCCTCGCCGATGGAGAAGGTTGCGCGGCCCGCATGAATCCCTTGACCGTAACCCTGACGGCCATGCACCGGCCTGATTACCTCCGGCAAACCTTGACGCATTTGCAGGCGGTGCGGGGCATAGGGGGATGGCATTTGTATATCGGTCTGGAGCCGGGCGCGGAGGAATGTGCCCGGCTCTGCGAGGGGGTGGACTTCATGCCCTGCACGATCCTGCGCAATCCGGAAAGGCTGGGCATACGCGGCAACCCTTATCATGTGATGCGCCACGCCTTTGGGCAGGGAAGCCGGCTGAACATCCACCTGGAAGACGATGTTCTGCTGTCGCCCGACGTTGCGGAACTCGCCCTCTGGTATGACCGCGCCGTTGAGGGGGACGTTTTGATTGATGTCCGCATCATGCTTCTAAACTTGTTCGTCACCAGCACACATGATTCGCATAGGGGGGATTTGAACATCAGCCAGTTCTTCTCCCCATGGGGCATGGTGATGAACGCTTGGCAATGGCGGCACTGGATTGAGCCTGCCTGGTGGAATGACGACCACCGTTACCCCGGCATGCGCGACTGGACGCTGAGCCTGTCCGAACAGTTGCACCGCAATAAAGGACTGTTCGTGCTGGCCCCCCTCTTGAGCCGGAGCACGAATATAGGACGGGAAGGCGGGGTTCATAGCCATCCGGAGCGGCATGATCTGTTTTTAGGTGGACTTAGATGGAATAACAGTCCCAATCCCATTGAGTACCACATCAACCCGGCTCGGAAAATCAACTGGCGCCAATTGGATTACAAGAACATGAGGGTTATGGACAATTAGGCACTGATGTCAAGCCGCCTTCAGGCGTGCGGGTTCGCCATAGGCTGGCGTACAACGAAGCAAATCTTGAACTGTGACAAGGATTGAGCCTCCGCCCATAAACAAGGGGTTGCGGAAAAGGCGTCGGCGTCCGGTCCAGCATTTGCTTCGTTCCCGAGCAAGGCAGATGTTGGACTATCTTGATTTCGCGAAGTAAATTTTGAACGGGTTACAGACCCTGGGATCAACATCCGGGCCTCTTCTTACTACAAGGGGGCATCCGCCATGGATTACCGCGCGCCGGTTCGCCGCGGTCGTCCGCCCCACGGCCATCGCTTCGAGGTGTTCAGCCCCAATCAGCCCCAAGCTGGGCCGTCCGCTCACCCTGTTTTCCCGTGCCCAATTGCGGCAGTGACTGTTGCCGAAGGCGTCATCCTAATATTGTGGACGCGGCGGACGCTTTTTTTCATTCAATTGTTGCCGTCGGCACGGGGTAAGAGGGATGGCCATGGACTTTCTGGCCACCGAGCAAAAGGCCCGGTACGGCCAATTCTCGGGCGAGCCCAACGAAGCCCAGCTTATGCGCTACTTTCACCTCGACGAGGTCCCGATACCGGGGAGTTGGGTGATTCCGGAGTTGTCGGCGGGCTGAAAGAAGGCCCCCGTGCAGGCGTCAACAACTTGGCAACTTCAAAGAATTGCCTGGGGAAACTGAATGGGCGTTTGTATTCACTCCCTTACGACGGCATGTACGGCGGGGTCCGCCGATGGTTGGCCGGAATTCGAAACATTGCCTGCAATTTTTCATGATTTTGCCTGGGTTGACGCCAGGCAAGCGGCGAACGCCATCAGCGTCCAGATTGCCAGCGGCAGACCATGCATCACCGATCCCGCTTCCCCGCAGAACCCGGTGGACAGGAACAGGGCGGGAACCTGCTGGCCCAGCCATCCCGCCGCGTGGTCGATCAACCCCGCCAAGCCGCCGACACAGGCAACGGTATCAGGTGGCTGGCGTTGGAGCCAACTCTGATAGGCGGCGAGGCCCAAGCCCAAGGCCGCGAATCCTATCGCCAGCCCCGCAGGCAACCAACGCGCCCGCCGCCCGGCCGGGAGGGCCGCGAGCAAGGCCAGCGCGGCGATCAGCATGAACAACAAGCGCTGCAAGACGCACAGGGAGCATGAACCGCGCTCCACCCACGGCGTCAGGCCCAAGCTGGCGAGCGCCGCCGCCGCAGAGGCCAGGGCTAGGGCGATCCAAACCAGGCGGCTTTTGGCGTTGCGCAGCTTGAGAAGCTGGAACCACGCGACGCTGACCAGCCCCAAGCCGAAGGCGGCACCCAATTCGCCCACCGGCAAGGGCGCGAAGCGGAATAGCCCGGCCAGTGCGGGCAGATAGAGCGACAACCCGAGCATCGCCAGCGTCAGGCCGGTCACGATCCACAGCACCGGATTGGGCGTGAGCAGCGAGGCCAGCAGCGGGCGCGAACGCGAGCGGTCGGCGAAGATCAAGGCCAAATTGGCCGTCACCAGCGCGACGAAGGCGAAGGCGCGGGCGGCGGATTCGCCGAGGTCGTGTTGCGCCCAGGCATAGGCACCCATCACCACCGCCAACACCCCAAGCCTTGCAGCAGCGCGAGCCAGAGCGTGGCACCGCCGAACAGCGGCGCAGCGGGATCACGCGGCGGGCGCTGCATGCTGTCGGCTTCCGCCGGTTCGTTCTCGAAGGCCAGCGAGCAGGCCGGGTCGATGATGAGTTCGAGGAAGGCGATGTGCATGGGGAACAGCATGGCCGGATAGCCCAGCAGCACCGGCAGCAGCGCCATGCCCGCGATGGGCACATGCACCGCCAGGATGTAGGACATGGACTTCTGCATGTTGTCGAAGATGCGCCGCCCCAGCCGCACCGCGCCCACGATGGAGGCGAAGTTGTCGTCCAGCAACACCAGCGCAGCGGCCTCGCGGGCGACATCGGTCCCCCGTCCGCCCATGGCGATGCCGACATGGGCGGCCTTGAGCGCCGGGGCGTCGTTCACGCCGTCGCCGGTCATCGCGGTGATTGCGTCGGTGGCCTTCAGGGCTTGGACGATGCGCAATTTTTGCTCCGGGGCGATGCGGGCGCACACGCTCACGGTCTTCATCCGCGCCTGCAATTGCGGATCGTCCAGCGCGGCCAGGGCGTCGCCCGACAGGATGTCGGCGGCGTCCAATCCGGCCTGGGCGGCGATGGTCCGCGCGGTGGCGGGATAGTCGCCGGTAATCATGACCACCCGGATACCGGCCTCGCGGCA
>NZ_JBTEKS010000359.1:0-4497 GCF_054333355.1 Methylomagnum sp.
CTTTCGCTTCGACTCCGCTCAGCCAACGGCGGCGGACTCCGAAGCTGCCTAACTTAATCGCAGTGAGGCGCCGCATGGGAACGAGCGATTGCCGATTCACAGCACCACCTCCACCGCCTGCAACTCCTTCGCCTTCTCCTCCGGCAGTGCGTCGTTGGCGAACATGCCCGCCGCCAACTCGGTGCCCGCCAGATATTTCAGCCGGTCGGCGGTGCGGTAGGGCGGATAGAACTCGGCGTGCAAATGGCTCTCGGGATGCGGCTTGCCGTCCAAAGGCGCTTGATACCAAGCCATCAAATAGGGGAAGGGCCGTTGCCACAGCCCGTCATACTTGAGCAGCACCGTCTTCAGCGCCCGCGCCAAATCGGCCCGCTGCCCGTCGGTCAAGTCGGCGAAGCAGGCCACCGCCGCCAGCGGCGCCACCCAGACTTCGTAGGGATAACGCGCCCAGGCCGGGACGAAGGCGATGGCCTCCGGGCCGAAATACAAGACCCGCTCGCCGCTGTCGGCCTCCGCCTCGATCAAGGCTTCCAGCAGGGGCGAACCGGCCATTTCGTAATAAGCGGCCTCGTTGTCCTGCATGAACTGCGGCACCGGCGGCACGAAGGGATAGGCATAAATCTGGCCGTGGGGATGATGCAGGGTCACGCCCACTTCGGCGCCCCGGTTCTCGAAGGGCAGCACATAGCGCACCTCCGGGCGATGGCCCAACGCCGTGGTGCGGTGCGCCCAGACGTCCAGCAGCAATTCGATGTGGTCCAGCGGCAGTCCGCCCAAGGAGCCGTGCGGGTCTTGGCTGAACACCACCACCTCGCACTGACCCTGGGCCGGGAGGGAATCCACCAGGCTTTCCGGCGCGTCGTGGGCCAGGCCGGTCAGGGCCGGGAATCGGTTGTCGAACACCGCGATGTCGTAATCGCCGGGCGGCAGTTCGGTAGGATTGGCCGGATTGTCCGAGGGGGCGAAGGGGTTGTATTCCGGCGGCGGGTGGAAGGTGCGGGTCTGGCGGTAGGCCGCATAGGCCACCCATTCGCCGCGCAAGGGATGCCAGCGCAAGTGCGGGTTGATGCCCTCGGGCCGGTCCAGCAGCGACGGCGGAACATTCCCGGCGATGGGCCGACGGCTGTACAGGCTCAGGGTACGGCCATCGGCCTTGGGGATTTCACGGGTGTACATGATTCCCCCCGCATACCGCGTGGCAGATTTCTTCCAGCGGCAGCTTCGGCGTTCGGTCGTCGAACAGCAGGCCGTTGGCTTCCTGGAAGGTGTCGGCGAATTGGGTGTAGCAGAAGCCGCTGAACATGGCGGTGGACCGCACGGCTTCGATGAGGCCGAAGGTGCGGCGCCGGTATTCATCCAGGTCGTCGAAGCGCGTGTAGCCCCAGCCCCGCTCGTATAGCTCATCGTCCGGCTTGATGTAGGCCACGCCGCCGAATTCCGACAGCAACACCGGCTGGCCCCGGTGCGGATGGCCGTCCAGGGTGAGGATGCGCCCGCCCGCCCAGCGCCGGTCCACCATCTCCTGCAATTTCACTTCCGGGCCGTAGCGGGCGCGGATGTGGTTGGGATCGGAATCGTAATCGTGGATGCCGATGACATCGGTGGCGGAGCTTTCCCAGCCGTCGTTGCCGATGACCAAACGGGTCGGGTCCAGGGAACGGGTCAAATAGTAGAACGACTGCACCGCGTCGCGGGGCGCGGGCATGTAGGGCAGGTCGGGCACGCCCCAGGATTCGTTGAAGGGCACCCAGATGAGGACGCAAGGATGGCTGACGTCCCGTTCGATGACCTCGGTCCATTCCCGCAGCAGCCTGTTTAAAGCCTTGTGGGTGAAGCGGTAGGCGCTGGGCATCTCGGTGAAGACGACCAGGCCCAGCACATCGGCCCAGTAGAGATAGCGCGGGTCTTCGATCTTCTGATGCTTGCGCACGCCGTTGAAGCCCATGGCCTTCGCCAGTTCCACATCCCGCCGCAAGGCTTCGCCGTCGGGCGCGGTCATCAACGACTCGGGCCAATAGCCCTGGTCCAACACCAGCCGCAAGGTGTAGGGGCGGCCATTCAGCAATATGCGCTCCCGCTGCACGCCCACCGAACGTAGCGCCGTATAGGACGCCACCTCGTCGATGACCTGGCCATCCCGCAGCAGCCGGACCTCGGCTTCGATCAGAATGGGCCGCTCCGGCGACCACAGCAGCTCGTTGCGGAAATCGTCGATGCCGGGGTCGGATAACCCAATCCGCCGCCGCACCTCGCCGCCGATGACTTGATAAGTGTCGTCCGCCAAGGTCCGGCCACCGCAGCACAGCCGCACGGCCACCTGCGCGGCGTCGGGGTTTTCCCCCATCACATCGGCCTCAAAGGCCAGTTCCCAGCGTTCCAGGTTGGGCGTCCAGCGGAGGTTCTGGACGTAGGTGGCGGCCACGCATTCCAGCCACACCGTCTGCCAGATGCCGGTGGTGCGGGGATACCAGATGCTATGGGGTTCCAGCCGCCAGTCCTGTTTGCCCCGAGGCTTTTCCAGGTCGTGCGGATCGTCCTCGGCCCACACGGTGAGGCGCTGCCGGGCGCCGGGCACCAGGGCGAACGTGATGTCGGCGCTGAACGGGGTGTGGCCGCCCTGGTGTTCCACCACCTTGAAGTCGTTGACCCAAACCCGCGCCTGCCAATCCACCGCGCCGAAATGCAACAGCACCTTGGCCCCCTCACAATGTTCCACGGGCAGGTCGAATTCCCGCTCGTACCAGCAGGCCCGGTGAAAGCCCGTGTCGCCGATGCCGCTCCTCGCGCTCTCCAGGGCGAAGGGCACCTCGATGGTGAGCGGCCAATCGGGCACGTCCGAAGGGCGCCGGAACGCCAGTTCGTCGTCGAACCGGAACCGCCAAGGGCCGTTGAGCGAGAGCCAGCGGGCGCGGCGCAGTTGGGGTCTGGGGTAGGCGTAGTCCATGATTCCCGTTGTCCTATTACATTCGCCAATCACGCAAGTTACGAAATTACATAGGAATTGGGTGGCGCTCTGCGGAACCCATCGCACTACCCGGCCCGGAGTCAAGCCCCTCCCTGGCCCTCCCCTTATCAGGGAAGGAGCAAAGGCCCTCTTCTGATTAAGGGAAAGAGCAAAGCCCCCCTGATAAGGGGGGTTGGGGGGTTAAGCTCAGAATGGGCCATGCGATGGGTTACGCTCCACTCCACCCATCCTACGTCCTAACCCCCTCCGCCACCCCTAACCGCAACGGCTCCGAGATGGCGCGGACCCGGGGCTGAGTCCGTAGCGCCCGCCGTTCCCGCACCGTGTCCGCCGCCCGCTTGCCCGCCAGGAAGGCGTGGTCGGAGTTGTAATACTCCCACTCGCTGTAGCGCCCCGCCAGGAGGATGTCCCGCTCGGCCAGCCAATCCCGGATCAGCTTGACGTGGCGGGCGCGGGCATGGTCGTAGATCACGTAGGCGTGGGGCATATCCACCTGATGGGTGGCCCATACCGGGTCGTCCGGCCCAAACAGGCCGACCCGTCGGCAATCCCGGATGCACAGCTCGATGAGTTCATCGCCGTCACAAGGCAGGGGCTTCCCCGGCGCGTAGGTGATTTCGCAGGTCAGGCCGAAACCGCCGGGCGGGTTGCAATGGGGGCTGGCGTTGCCCTGCACGAAGACGCGGTGGAACACCGTGTCCCCGGGGTAGTAGATCCAGTGCTTGTCGGTCAGGCTGGCCCGGCCAATGCCGAGATTCACGCAGCGCACCGACACATGGCGCAATGCTTCCGCCGCCTGGCGGATGTGGCTTGGGGCTTCCTCGCCCAGGCAGCGGACCAGCGCGGGCAAGGGCATGGTGCTGATCAGATGGCCGTAATCCAGGCTCGTCCCATCCGCCAGGGTGAGGCTGTGGCGGCGGGGAGAAATGCCGACCACCGGGGCGTTCAGCCGGACCCGGCCCTGAAGGTGGGGCAGGAACCCGTTCATCAAAGCCTGGAAGCCGCCCCGCAGGGGATAGCCGAAGCGGGCGTTCGGACCCATGGGCTTCGGCACGGGCTTGAGGGCGCCCTCGATCATCTCCTCCAAGTCCGGGATGGGCACCCGCCCGCCCAGCCAGGAGGTTTCCATGTCCTTGAGGTCCACCGCCCACAGCTTGCGGTTGTAGGGGATGGCGAAATGCTTGGCGATGCCGGCACCCCACACCTGGTGAATGAACTCCTCGAAGTGGGCATAGGACTCGGGGCTGTCGCCCTTGGCCTTGATCGGCAGCGACGCTACCAGCTTGGCGGTGCTTTCCAGCACGCCGTCGCCGCAGCAGTCCTTCACGTCGCCGACCCGGCAGGCCGCATCCAATTTCTTGGCCGAATCCGACCCGTTGCCTCTTCCGGTGCCGCCATCACCTTTGACGACTAGCGTTGGTGCTTCGCTGGGTTTGGAGGGTTTGAGGCTGCCGAAGCGGGCCTCAATCGCGCCCATGATGCATTCCTTGATGACCTCCGGCGGCAGGCCGTACAGCCCGCCCTGGAAGGGA
>NZ_JBTEKS010000360.1:0-4473 GCF_054333355.1 Methylomagnum sp.
CTGCCCGAATGGCCCAATAGCCGCCTCGACGAGTTGCTGCCCCTGCGCCCCGTCCAGAAAAAAACATGAAAGGGAACATGGGACGGCTGAAGGCTTACAGAGGTAGAGGAAGGGGGCGAGGAAGGGGTAGAGGTTTGTAATCAACCTCACCCACGAAAGTAAGTGAGGGATTTTCTGGCATGCCGCCTTGGGGGCCATAAAAGTTCACAACACATGAAGCACACAGCCGCCGTCCGTGCGACATCCACAGCCAACTACTTGTCTGACTCCAGCCCAGCAAACCGGCAAAATTGTAATTTTCGAGACCACGACTTTTTGCTTGCCATCCCCCCCGCTTTTTCGTTATAACATGTTCCGTAAAGTTTACGTCAACACAAAGCATAGACATGCAATATAATACGCCCAATCCGGGCGTATTATATTGCTTTGGCTATTCATATCTGTACCAATAAGCCGGGCTACCGCCGGATTAATTTCCAATAACCGAGCGGTATCGTTTCACATATTCATCAGATCAGGGGATTACGGTGGCACAAATAAAAACGCCAGGTGTCTATATTGAGGAAAAGAACGCCTTTCCCAACTCAGTGGTGGAAGTCGCGACCGCCGTACCGGCCTTCATCGGCTACACGGAAAAGGCAATCCGTGGGACTACCCCACTCACCAAGGTTCCTACTCGGATTTCATCCCTCAAGGAATATCACGATTATTTCGGTGCCGCGCCGCTGCCCCAGTTCACCTGGGGAGATAACCCCGCCGATTTTTCCCCAGAGGTTATCAAGCCCGATCCGAAAACCGCCTTTTATCTTTATTACAGTATGCGGCTGTTTTTCGACAATGGCGGCGGACCCTGTTATATCGTTTCGGTGGGCAACTATACCGCCGAAAAGAAAAAAGATGACCTAATCGGTGCATTGCCCGAGTTAGTCAAGGAACAAGAACCGACCATAGTGGCTGTTCCAGACGCCGTGCTGCTCGCCAGCGTCGATGATTGGGCGGCGGTTTGCCAGCAGGTTTTGCTGCACTGCCGGAAAATGCAGAGCCGCATCGCTCTATTCGACGTTTTCGGCGGCGACAAAGGATTGAGCCACGACGCTCAAGATGTCATCACCGGCGGCAACGGCTTTCACAACAAAACGCCGGCCGATAATCTCAATTACGCGGCGGCCTATTACCCCTGGCTGAATACCAGCATCGTCGATGCCGGGGATGTCAATTACAGTTATCTCGCCGAGGCCGACCGTAAAAGCCTCTCAGCCAAGCAGGCGGCGGACATCGACGCGCAGGTGGCGGAACTCGAAAAGGCCGGGAAAAGCGACCCGAAACTTTCGCAATTGAAAGATTTCTGGAAGAAACTCGAAGCCCCCATCTCAAACCCTACCTCGGATTCAGATAAAGCCGAGATAACCCGCAATCATCAGGTACTCATGGCGGTCAGCGAGGCTTACCGGAACCTGATGGCGAAAATCCGGCTCAGTTTGAATACCCTGCCGCCCAGCGGCGGAATCGCGGGCGTCTATACCCGGGTTGATAATAATATCGGCGTGTTCAAGGCTCCGGCCAATACCGGCATCAACTCGGTGGTTTCCCCGACCGTCAATATCACCCACGACGAACAAGCCGACCTCAACGTGCCGCTCAACGGCAAGGCCATCAACGCCATCCGCACCTTCCCAGGCCGTGGCGTGTTGATCTGGGGTGCCCGCACCCTCGACGGCAATAGCCAGGATTGGCGTTACATCAATGTCCGCCGCACGCTCATCATGCTGGAACAGTCTGTCAAGATGGCGGCCCAGGCTTACGTGTTTGAACCGAACAGCGCGACGACCTGGGTTACGGTCAACAATACCATCAGCAACTACTTGACCAATAAGTGGAAGGAAGGCGCTCTGGTCGGCGCGAGTCCGGCGGAGGCCTTCAGCGTTGATGTGGGATTGGGCACGACCATGACGCCCAACGATATTCTGGACGGGTTCATGCTGATTACGGTCAAGGTTGCCGTCGTGCGACCGGCGGAGTTCATCGTGATTACCTTCCAGCAGAAGATGCAAACCTCTTGATAACTTGCAAGGAACCGAATTATGGCTGGCGAAAAACAAGATGCTGTTTGGCCCTTACCGAAGTTTTACTTCACCGTGGATATCACGGACGTGGGCACCGATCTTCCCTTCCAGGAAGTATCTGGACTCGATATAGAAGCGCAGCCCATTGAGTATCGGGCGGGCAACAATAAGGCGTTTTCCACGATCAAGATGCCGGGTATCGTGAAATCTGGAAACGTCACACTAAAGAAAGGGATTTTCGCCAAGGACAACAAGTTCTGGGACTGGTATTCCAAGATCAAGCTCAATACCATCAAGCGCCAGACGGTCACCATTAAGCTCTTGGACGAAAGCGGGAAGCCCACCATGGTATGGACCCTGGCCAACGCTTGGCCGACCAAGATCACCGGCACCGATCTTAAATCGGACGGCAACGAAGTGGCGGTCGAGACCATCGAATTGGCCCACGAAGGTTTGACCATCGCCAATAAATAGCCGCCGATACCATGGCTGGTTATTATCCTCCGGTCGGTTTCTTCTTCGAAGTTAAAACCGCAGGCGTCAAGACCGCGGAAGATTCGGGGTTTCTCGAAGCCGACGGTCTTAACGCCGAGCGGGAAATCGAGTCGATCAAGGAAGGTGGCGAAAACCGTTTCGTGCATCGTCTTCCCGGACGGATGAAATACGAAAACTTGGTTTTAAAGCGCGGGCTGCTCGTCGCCACCTCCGACCTCGCCACATGGTGCAAGGAGGCCTTGCAATCCGATCTCGGCAAGGTCATCACGGTTAGGGACATCGACGTTTCTCTGCTGGACTCGAGCGGTTCCCCCCTGATGACCTGGAATTTCAAGAATGCCTGGCCGGTGAAATGGAGCGTCGAGGGCTTCAACGCGATGGATAATAAGATCGCCGTCGAGAAGCTGGAATTCGCTTATTCCTACTTCACCCGCAATCCGTAAGTCAGCCAGTCTATCCAGCGCCGCAAGCAATAACAGACGCCTCTTTTAAATAACACTCATGGCCATTGAAATCCGCGAAATCGTTATCCGGGCCAAAGTGGGCGAGTCTGCCGTTTCCGCCGAGCAGATTGAAACCCTGGTTCGCAATCTGAAGGACGCCATTTTGGAAGAGTGCCTGGAACGAATCCGGGAGCAGCTTCGCGAAACCACCGAACGATAAGGAAACGCCATGCTCGAACCCTTGGTGATAATGGGTTACAAGGACGAAAAATTTTCGCAAAGCGTCGGGGAATATAAGTTACAGATCAATCCAGAAAGCTACACCCATAACCATGAGACAGCCTGGAAAACGGATAAGGATACTACGGGCCAGGCGGGCGTAAGATTCGACCAAATCAATCCTGAAACTCTGTCATTCTCATTTTATATCGACGCCACGGGCATTCTGGCGGGCGGCGACGGCAGTCAGAAGAAGTATCGAATTAATAGCGTTACCGATGAAATTATCATCTTTAAGAAGATGGTTTATTCCATCAACGGTGAGATACACACCCCGAATTATTTGATTCTTTTCTGGGGGAAATTAAAGTTCAAATGTCGGCTCGTCTCGCTCAACGTCGAATACACGCTGTTCAATCCGAGCGGGATACCTTTAAGGGCCAAACTCGCCGTCAATTTCAAGCAGTTCTTGTCCAGCGAGGAGCAGACCCGGCTGGCGGGCAAGAGTTCTCCCGATTTGACCCATGCCAGGACGGTAATGGCTGGCGATACCCTGCCGCTGATGTGCCATCGCATTTATGGTGATAGCCGGTATTATCTCGAAATCGCCCGAGTGAACGGACTCAAGGATTTTCGGAATCTCGAACCGGGTATCCAGATCATATTTCCGCCGCTAGCCAATTGAAAAACCGTTTTCGCAGCGCCGCTTCATCATTCCTAATCCATGCCCGAATCTCCCCTGTCCAACGCCGCCGATGTCATATCCTGCAAGATATTTGTCGGCGGCGAGCAGATTCCAGATACCTATTTGGTGCGCCAGATTTATGTTCATAAGGAGGTCAACCGCATCCCCACGGCGAAAATCGTCCTGATTGATGGCAGTTCGGCGGAGGAAACCTTCGCGATTAGCGAGTCGGGGGCTTTCCTGCCGGGCAAGGCCGTGGAGATCAAGCTGGGTTATCTCGATCAGTTGACCACGATTTTCAAGGGAATCGTGGTCAAGCACGGCATCCGGGTCAGGGGGGGCGGCAATTCGAGTTTGGTGGTTTCCTGCATGGACAAGGCGGTGCTGTTGACCCTGGGACGCAAAAGCACCCTGTTCCTGAAGAAGAAGGACAGCGACATCATCGACAAACTCATCAAGGGCCAGGGGCTTGAAAGCGACGTGGCGGCGACCGCCATACAGCATGAAGAGCTCGTCCGCTACTACGCCACGGATTGGGATTTCATCGTCAGCCGGGCGGAAGCCAACG
>NZ_JBTEKS010000361.1:0-4454 GCF_054333355.1 Methylomagnum sp.
CCTACTATTCCCTGGGCGGCGGATTCATCGCCAGCGACCATGAGGCGGACGCCGGGGCGGTCAAGAAAATCGTGACGCCCCATCCCTGCCACAGCGGCGAGGACCTGGCCCGCAACTGCCGGGAGCTGGGGCTGTCGGTCTCCGAGCTCACCTATCTGAACGAGCAGGCGTGGCGCACCCGCTCCGAAATCGACGCGCTGGCTCTGGCGCTATGGAAGGAGATCAAGGAATGCGTGTTCCGGGGCGTCAACAGCGAGGGCTATCTGCCCGGCGGGCTGCGGGTCCGGCGCCGCTCCGCCGACATCAACCGCCGCTTGCTGAACCCCGCCGTTTACGAGGACATCGGCGCCTGGCTGGCGCTCATCCGCCGCCAGCCCCGCGACTTCACCCGCGTCAACACCTGGATTTCCTGCTTCGCCCTGGCGGTCAACGAGGAGAACGCCTCGTTCGGGCGGATCGTGACCGCGCCCACCAACGGCGCGGCGGGGGTCATCCCGGCGGTGCTGATGTACGCGTGGTGCTTCGTCCTCGACTTCGACGAGTCCAAGGTCGTCCGCTTCCTGCTGGTGGCCGGGGAAATCGGCACCCTGTTCAAGAAGAACGCCACCATCTCGGCGGCCATGGGCGGTTGTCAGGCGGAGATCGGCGTGTCGTCCGCCATGGCGGCGGCGGGGCTGGCGGAAGTCTTGGGCGGCACCCCGGACCAAGTGCTGCAAGCCGCTGAAATCGCCATGGAACACCATCTGGGCCTGACCTGCGATCCGGTGGGCGGCTTGGTGCAGATTCCCTGCATCGAGCGCAACAGCATGGGCGCGGTGAAAGCCATCACCGCCGCCAATATCGCCCTGGAGAGCGACCCGGCGGAAGCCAAGGTGAGCCTGGACACGGTGATCCGCACCATGTGGCAGACCGCCCAGGACATGAACAGCCGCTACAAGGAAACCGCCGAGGGCGGCTTGGCGATACAAATCCCGGTGAGCTTGCCGGAATGCTGAGCGGCGACGGCGGGGATTCGGGCGGGTTCCGGCGGCTCATCCAGACCGACGGCGAACTGCTTTATCAGCCGGAGTTCATCGAGGCGGATCGGGCCGACGGCCTGTTCCGGCGCTTGCTCGGGGAAATCGCTTGGCAGGATGACGTCCTCGCCGACGCGGGGCGGTGGGTCAGATTGCCCCGGGCCGTCTGCTGGTATGGCGACGCCGGGGCCGTCTATCCCTACGCGGGCTTCACCCATCGGCCCCAGCCTTGGACGGATACTTTGTTGAGCCTGAAACGGGAGGCCGAGCAGGCCGCCGGGCAGCGTTTCAACGGCGTGCTGTGCAACCTCTACCGGCATGGCGGCGAGGCCATGGGCTGGCACACCGATCTTGAACCCGCGCTGGGGGAGCAACCCGTGATCGCTTCCCTGAGCCTGGGCGCGGAACGGCTGATGCGGTTCCGCCACAACGGCAGCGGGGAACGGGTGGCGTTGCGGCTGGCGAGCGGCAGCCTGTTGATAATGGGCGGGCGGTTGCAGCAGCACTGGCGGCACGCCATCCCGGCCATGCCGGAGGTCCGGGTGGCGCGGATCAATCTCAACTTTAGGGCAATTAAAGCCAGTCATAGGATGGGTGGAGCATAGCGCAACCCATCAGGCCACCCGGCCCGGAGCGCAGGGCAATCGCGCTATGTGATTTTTCTCCCTCTCCCAGAGGCGAGAGGGGAAAAACAGCGGCCCCCGGCATAGCGCGATTGCCCTGGCCCGGAGCGATGGGTTCCGCGAAGCCCCACCCATCCTATGATGCTGCTATACACGGCCACCCGTCATGGCATCGGCCCGCCAGCCCAGGGTTTGCATTGTGACCGTAGCCGAACTACTTTCCATGGGGCGGGCTGTCGGCTTCGGCCCGGCCACCGCCCTCCGGCATTCCCTTTGATACCGAGAACAACCATGCAGGATTCCTTCAAGCGCCTGGCCTTCGCCCTGTTGCTGATTGGCGCGGCGGCGGCGGTGCTGCTCTGGTCCGACCGCCATTCCCGCCAACCCGGCCAACCCGGCCCGCAGGCCATCGCCTCGCGGATTCCCGTCGCCCTGCTACAGCACAGCTCCAACCCGTTGCTGGACGAAACCCGCCAGGGCGTGCTGGACGGGCTGGCCGAGCATGGCTACCGCGACGGCGCCCGGATCGCCATCACCACCTACAACCCGGAGGGCGACTTGCCCACCGGCAACTTGATGGCGCAGAAAATCGCGGGCGGCGGCTACCGGCTGGCGCTGTCCATTTCCACCGTCATGTTGCAGGCGCTCGCCAACGCCAACAAAGCCGGGCGCGTGCCCCATGTGTTCGGCGCGGTCACCTCGCCCGTGGCGGCGGGCGTGGGCGTCAAGGCGCTGGACGGCCTGGACAAGCCGGGCCATCTCACCGGCATCGCCACGCCGCAGCCGGTGGCGGAGATTTTCCGGCTGGCGAAGCAGATCAATCCCGGCCTTAAAACCGTCGGCGTGGTGTGGAACCCGGCGGAAGTGAATTCCGAGGTCTGCACGAAAGCGGCGCGGGCGGTCGCGGCGGAACTGGGACTCACCCTGCTGGAAGCCCCGGTGGAGCAAACCAAGGACGTGCGGGAAGCCGCCGAATCGCTGGTGGCGCGGGGGGCGGAAGCCTTCTGGACCGGCGGCGACGTGACCGTCAACAACGCCGTGGACAGCCTGATTGGCGTGGCCCGCGCCGCCCATATCCCGGTGTTTTCCAATATCGCCGGGCACGCCAAGCGCGGCGGGCTGTTTGATCTCGGTGCCAATTATCACGAGGTGGGCCGGGAGATTGGCCGCATCGCCGCCGACGTGTTGGCGGGGACCGATCCGGCGAAACTGCCGGTGCGGACCTTCATGCCCGACCGCATCATCCTCAACGAGCAGGCCCGGCAAGCCTTGCGCGATGGCTGGCGGTTCGACGACGCTTTGCAGGCCAAGGCGGCGGAAGTGATTCAGGCCGACGGCTCCTCCCGATCCCAGCCTCGACCCGGCGCCGGGGTGTCCGCCCTGGACCACGCCTGGAAGCTCAAGCGGCTGCTGTACGTGGAATCGCCCCCGGCGGAAGACGCGCTGCGCGGCATGGACGATGGCTTCAAGGCCGCTGGCTTGGTGGCCGGGCGGGATTACACCCTGACCGAAGCCTCGGCCCAGGGCGACATGGCGACCCTCCAAACCATGGCCGACGGCGTGGGCGGCGACGCCACCGAGTTGCTCATCACCCTGTCCACGCCCACCCTGCAAACGGTGCTGAACAAGGTGAAGCACCTTCCCATCGTGTTCACCTTCGTGGCCGACCCGTTCGTGGCGGGCGCGGGCACCGACGATGCCCATCATCGGCCCAACGTCACCGGGGTGTATACGCTTGGCCCGTATACCGAGATGGCCGATTTGCTGGCCCGGCATTTCCCCCAATGGCGCCGGATCGGCACCCTGTTTTCCCCGGCGGAAGTGAATTCGGTCCGCAACAAGGAGGTGTTCGTCGCCGAGGCCGCCAAGCACGGCCTGGAGGTGTCCGTGCTGCCGGTCAACTCTTCCGCCGAACTGGCGGACGCGGCCTTGGCGCTGGCTTCCCAGCCCATCGACGCCATCGTGCAGATTCCCGACAACCAGACCGTGGCCGGTTTCACCGCCATCGCCCAGGCCGCCACCCGCGCCAAGAAGCCCTTGTTCGCCTTCACCGACGCCGCCGTCAAGCAGGGCGCGGCCTTGGGGTACACGCTGGATTATTACCAAGCGGGCCAGGACGCCGCCCACAAAGCCGCCGAGATCATGCGCGGCAAGTCGCCGGGGGAGATTCCGTTCAGCCGTCCGTCGAGAATCAGCCTGATTGTGAGCGAGGACAACGCCCGCGCCGTGGGGTTGGAATTGCCGCCAGCGGTCCTCGCCAAGGCGGATCGGCGCATCGCCAAATAGGATGGGTGGAGGCGCACAAGGTCCAGCCAGAATCCCCCGAAATACCGTAACCCATCATCCCAGGCAAGGCGGCATGATGGGTTACGGTGCGCCGGTATTATTT
The DNA here is from genome assembly GCF_054333355.1 of Methylomagnum sp. Lineage (NCBI taxonomy): Bacteria > Pseudomonadati > Pseudomonadota > Gammaproteobacteria > Methylococcales > Methylococcaceae > Methylomagnum > Methylomagnum sp. The sequence goes on from NZ_JBTEKS010000361.1 coordinate 4,029, forward strand.
TGATGACCATCGGCCCTAAGCCGCGCATCTCCACCCATCCTATAAAAGAACGAACTAAATAAACCAAAGGGCATTCCCACCATGGAAATCCGAACCCGCCTCGACGGCGAGGAAATGCGCATCGAATTGGAGGGCCGTCTGGACGCGGCCTGGAGCGGCGGCGTCAGCCAAGCGCTGCAAAACACCCTGCACGCGGGCTGCCATCACATCGCCCTGGACTTGTCCGGGGTGTCCTACCTCAGTTCCGCCGGCATCCGGGCGCTGGTGATTCTCGCCAAGCAATTGAAAGGCATCGGCGGACGGCTGCGGCTGCTCGATCCCACCCCGCCCGTCCGCGAGGTGCTAAGGCAGGTGGGCTTCCAATACCTGTTGGACGCCCCGGCCCCGCAGGCCGCGCCCGTTCCAGCCGAATCCGCCCAATCCAGC
>NZ_JBTEKS010000362.1:0-4429 GCF_054333355.1 Methylomagnum sp.
GCAAAGCGGCTGTCGCGGGCTGAAGCCCGCTCCCACGTTACGAACAGGAATTTTCCTATGAGCCAAGACATCGCCGACTTATTCGAGCGCCTCAGCGTGGGCGTCCATGTGGTGGGTGTCGCGGCAGGCGAACGGCGCAAGGCTTTCACCGCCGCCTGGGTCATGCCGGCGTCCTTCGATCCGCCCATGCTGGCGCTGAGCATCAACCCCAATCATACGTCTTGCGCTTTGTTGCGGGAGGGCGGCTGTTTCTCGGTGAATGTGCTGCGGCGGGATCAAGCCGACTTGGCGGCGTGGTTCGGCGCACCGCGACAAGCCGATAAGCTGGCGGCGGTGGCTTGGCGTCCCGGTAAGAATGGGGTGCCCTTGTTGGAGGATGCGCTCGCCCACTTCGAGTGCCAAGTGGTGAGCGAGGCCCCGGCGGGAGACCATGCGCTGGTGGTGGGCCGGGTGGTGGATGGCAAGCTACCGCAGCCGGAGGCGGAGCCGCTGCTGTACCGGGACATGAGCGGTGTGGACGGCGCGGCGGGGTTGTATCCCGACGAGTTTTGTGGAAGTGGTCTAGACCACGACCGGCGGCAAGTCGTGGTCTGAAGAACCACTCCCACAACTGAAAAATCCCGGTCTACCCCGCCGCAATCTCCAAGCCCACCAAACACACATCGTCCCCGAATTCCCCCGTGGGCGACACCCGCCTGACCGCTTCCACCAACTCCCGGACCAGCGCCTCCCCCGGCAGGTCCATGAGCTTCGCCGCCAAGGCCAGCAAGCCCTCCGGCTCCAGAATCTCCCCACCGCCCCGCTCGATCTCGAACATCCCGTCGGTGAACAGCAGCACCAAATCGCCCGCCACCAAATCGCACCGCCCGGTATGGAACACGGCCCGGCGGTTCACGCCCAGCACGCCGCCGTTGCTGTGCGCCGCGCCATCAATGTTCAGCGCCGCGCCGGTTCGCCGCCGCAGCAGAATGGGGCAGGGATGGCCCGCGTTGGCGTAGCCGAGGGTGCCGGTGTTGAGATCGGCCACCAGGGCGAAGGCCGAGGCGAACACGGCCAGTCGGCATTCGTCGAGGATGTCGCATAGGCTTTGGTTGATGGCGGTGAGAAACGCGCCGGGGTCCGCCGCGAGGCCGCGCTGGTCGCGCATCAGGGCACGCAGCATGGCCGTGACCAGGGCCGCTTGCACGCCGTGGCCCATCACATCGGCGATCATCAGGCCCACCGCCGAATCCGACACCGCCAAGACCTCGAAGAAATCGCCGCTCACCAAGCCGAGCGGGGCGTAGTGGCTCACCAAGGTCGCCGCGCCCCGGCCCGGCGTCGCGCCCGAGACCACCGGCGGCAAGCCCCGTGGCAGCATCGCCAATTGCATCTCGCGGGCCATGAGCAAATCGTCGGTCATCTGCCGGTGGCGCTGGGAGATTTCCGCCTGTTGCTCCTCCAGCCGGTCGATGGTCCGCCGGAACAGCCGGGTTTGCAGCCGCACCAAGGCTTGCACCGAAATCAGCCCCAAAAAGCCGCCGGCCTCGTCCACCAGCAGCACGTCCTCGTTGAAGCGCTCGCCGGTGCGGAAAAAAACCCGGTGCAGCACATCCGTCCAGTGCTGGTCCGGTCGGATGGTCAGCGGGTTCGGCACCAGGCACTCGCGGATCGGCGACTTGGCGTACAGGGAAAAGCCGTATTGGGAGCCGAGCTGCATCCCGACATCGTGGCAGGAACACAGGCCGACGGCGATGTCCCCATCCAACACGGCCATGAATTCCAGATTGTTGTCGAGGAACCTGTGCCGCACTTCATCCAGGGATTGATTGGCTTGGACGGCGACTTGATGGTCGACCAGCTCTGTCCAAACCACCGCATCCACGTCAGGAATCGTCGCCCGGCTGGTGGGGTCGGGCGGCGTCGAAGGTTCAGAATCTGGTGTGCGCATTTAAATGGTGGGTTGTCGTGGAATGCCGGGGCGGCGGGAATGCTCTCACAGGGGTTTACGCCGCTTCCCGTTCGTGCCGAGGCATCGAAGCATGAGCGGGAAGTGGCCCAAGCCCTGACTATTTTAGCGGTCCCGAACTTTTGAAAACCCCGGTGGCTCGAATAAAACGCCCACACGTTACAATGGATCGAGTTTCACTTATGAATTACCCCACCCTCATGAAGAACGACCCGTCCACCCCGGCCCGCGCCCAAGCCCAAGCCTCCCGCCGTCCTTTGCAACGCAATCTGCGCCGCCGTCGGCTGGGTGGCGTGTGCGCCGGGCTGGCCGACTACTCGGGACTCAACGTCACCCTGATCCGCTTCCTGTTCGTGCTGTTGATACCGCTGACCGGGAGCCTCGCGTTCTGGATTTATGTGGCCCTGTGGTTCCTGTTGCCGGCCAGCGCCGATCTGCCCATCCCGGCCGTGTCCTGGCATTTGGCGCGGGAACTGCGCCGCATCGACGGCAAGGTGCGTCGGATGCACCGGAAGCACGCGCCGGTCGCCGCCGATCTGGCCCAGGAAGCCTTCGAGTCCATCAAAATTCTGGCGCCGCACTTTGAGCAAAAGGGCGGCTCGCCCGTTGATGAAGGTTTGCGGGAAGCCGCCCTGCTGAGTTTCCCGAAGCTGCTGGGCAAAATGATCGCCATGCCCGCCACCAGTTTCGCGATGCAACCCGGCACGCCGACGCCCGGCAATGCCCTGCTGGCTCAACTGGTGGACCTCCGGTCGAAATTGCAGCAAGCGGCGAACAATCTGATCGACCAGGAATTCCAGGCCAGTTTCCGGGCGCGGGCGGCGGATGAACCGCCCGAACTGGCGGCGTGGCGGGAACAGCTTCAACCCTTGCAGGCCCGGCTGATGGAGCGGACCGGGCCGCAAACCATCGGCTCGTTGCGGAATATTGAGGAGAAACTGGGGTTTCTGTTGGAGCGGATAGGGGAGGGCGGGGAAATGTTCGACCTGCGGCCCTTTGAAGTCAGAAAGATTGCCTTCGAGTATCTCCCGGACACCTTAAACCAGTATTTGCAACTCCCGCCGTCCATGGCTCAAACCCAGCGCTTGAACAGTGGCAAAACCGCCGAGGAATCCCTGAACGAGCAATTGAATCTACTGGATACCGCCCTGCATGACTTGGCGAAAAGCCTGTTTGAAAAGGACGCCGGGGGATTGTTGGTGCATGGCCGGTTCTTGAAGGAGAAATTCGCCGAGCAGCCGTTTAGGTTGGAGAGATAAGCTGTTATTGCATCACCCACATCGCATAAAGCGACCCATTTCTTTGTAAGGTATACCCATGACCCGCTATCTAATTATTCCGATGGTTCTTTTCCTGGCTGGCTGCGGGGTCGATGCTGTCGGCACCGCCGCCGTGAACGCGAACGCCAAGGCCCGCGAGATTGAGCAGGCGCAGAAACTCAAGGAGGAGGTTAAGCAGCAATTCGAAGAGGCCACGGCGCTTGAGCGGCGGCGCTTGGAAGAGATGGATGCCGCCATGGAAAACGGGCGGGGCGAGGCCAATCAGTGAGGCCGTCGGCGGGTTAGCCATGTAGCCCGGATGGAGCGCTGCGGAATCCGGGATGATCGGAGTCGCTATGCCCCGGATTCCGCCTATTCCGTCCGGGCTAGGTCGGCTCTGGTTTGGGAAAGCTAACGCCATGACTAAGGAATATGTCCACCGCCGCTTCCAAGGCGATGGACTTGGTAATGTTTGCCAAATCGATATAAAGCCGGGGAGCAGGCATTCTCTCAATGGTTTTCGCTTTTCTCCCTTTCAGAATTAGGCTACCAAGTTCGATAGTGCCAAGATCAGGCGGCGGCGTATGACAAGGCGATATGTGAAAAATAGTGCCTAATTCATGCTTGGGAATGTCCCGCAGCGGCACGATTTCGATATTAAGCCGCCCATCCATTTCTAAGATGGGTTTCTGTAAAGCCAGGGTAAGCACAATAAATAGGCTGAATAACGGGCGATCTTGCCGCTGATAGCCATTCCGGGTGTCAATTAACATCTCAGATTGTCCAGTCAGCTTCATAATTCCGGCAGATCCCCCGAAGTTCGCACAAATACCATTAATGGACGTACCGGGAGGCACATCGACCTGCAATGTATCGCCCGCTTTCAATCGTCCGAACCGGAACGAAAACAGGCTGTTCTTCCGGTGAACCCGCGCCTCTTCCGCTAGTAAAGGCGCTATTCTGACGATGCCATAATGGTCATACGTCCAGGATTGATTAATAAACTCAACCGGGTGACGCAGAATTATTTCTAATCCCTCGGCTATTTGATGACCCAAAGCGATAGCAAACCATCTCGCTAACTCGACTTTGGCCATTTTCACGTTTGCTGAAAGCGGGAGGCGGCTGGCGTAGGACAATGGTTGTCCGAGACAATGGATTGGAGATGCCAGGCGATGTTGAGTCTTCCCGAAGAGGCGCTGAAGGTTTTGGCCCTGTTCGC
>NZ_JBTEKS010000363.1:0-4405 GCF_054333355.1 Methylomagnum sp.
ATGTGTTGCTCCAGGTGGTGAATCGAAATTATCGTTCCCACGGTCTCCGTGGGAACGCTGGCTTGGCCGCTCTGCGGCCCGTGTTGCAGGGGAAGCGGGATGGGACTTTCACCCTAATGGGTGTAGGTCGGGCTTCAGCCCGATCCCAAGCCGAGTGAGTGGCGGAAGTCGGGCTGAAGCCCGACCCTACAATTACCTAATCCCCGCCGCTTGTTGCGGGACGCGGAGCGCCCAAAGCGGCATTCCCACGGAGACCGTGGGAACGATCCGCACGACTCGCGAGAATTCAAAACTCACCAAACGGCTCAATCTCCACCGTATCCCCCGGCTCAACGCCCGCATTCTCCAGGGGCAGCACGATGAAGCAATTGGCCCGGCTCATCGAACTCAGGCGATGGCTACCCTGCCCCGCCAGCCCTGTCACAGTGAGGCCACCGCCAGCGTTCCGGCTGAACACGCCGCGCTGGAATTCCAGCCGACCCGGCGACTTCTTGAGTGGGTTGGCGCAAGTGGCGGGAAGACGCAGCGGCGCGGCCACCGGGGCGCCCATCAGCGTCAATAAAGCCGGGCGGACCAGTTGCCGGAAGGTAATCATCGCCGCCGCCGGGTTGCCGGGCAGGCCGAACAGCCACGCGGGGCCGATCTGGCCGAAGGCGAAGGGCTTGCCGGGCTTGATGGCGACCTTCCAGAAATCGACCCGGCCAATGGCCCGCAGCACCTCCACCACGAAGTCCGCATCGCCCACCGACGCCCCGCCGGTGGTGAGGATAACGTCGGATTGTTTCGAAATGTCCAGCAAGCCCCGTTCCAAGGCGGCCGGATCGTCGGGCAGCGTGCCGAAATCCAAGGCGTCCACACCCAACTCGGCCAGCAGGGCGTGCAGCACGTAGCGGTTACTGTCGTGGATTTCACCCAGACCCAGCGACTCGCCGACGGGACGCAGCTCGTCGCCCGTGGATAGCACGGCCACCCGCAGCCGCCGTTTTACGGGAACTTCGGCGAGCCCGACCGAGGCCAGCAGCCCGATGTCGGCGGGCGCGAGGCGCTTGCCCACCGGGAGCAGTTCGTCGCCCACCCGTAATTCCTCGCCTTGGTAGCGGATGTGCTTGCCCGCCCTCACCGGCGCCGTGAGGCTAATTTCGTCGCCTTCACGCGACACGTCCTCCTGGGCCACCACGGCGTCGGCGCTGTCGGGCACCAGGGCGCCGGTGAAGATACGGACGCACTCGCCCGGCGCCAGCGTGCCCACGAATGGCCGTCCCGCCCAAGAGGTGCCAATCACCCGCAACGGAACGGCGTCTTCCAAATCCGCCACGCGCAAGGCGTAGCCGTCCATGGCGGAATTGTCGAAAGGCGGCAGGTCCAGCGGAGTGTGGACGGTCTCGGCCAGGACGCGGCCCTGGATTTGCTTGAGCGGCAACCACTCGACGCCCTCGACGGGCCGGAGCGCGGCCAACATGAGTTCCAGCGCCCGCTCCAGGGTCAGCCGTTTCGGGGCGGGTTCGGCGCAGCGGTCAGGCTCTTGGTGCATGGGGCAGGAAGTCGTCGAGGATGAAGCGGGCGATCCGGTCGGGATCGTTGAGGTCCAGCCGGGGGATGGCCGGTTCGACCGGGAGGGGCGCGTCGGTGGCGATGGCGATGATGGTGTCGTCGTCCGGGAACAGCAGCGGTCGGCCCAGCGCGGGCCGGTGCAGTTCGATCTTGGGGAAGCGCTCCCGCTTGAAGCCTTCCACCAAAATCAGGTCCAGGCCGGTTTGATCGAAATACCGCAGTTCATCATTAAGCGAAGGCTCCCGGGCGACCCGCAACTCGGTGATGATGGCCCGGCGGTGGGAGGAGCTCAGCATCACCGGGCTGGCCCCGGCGTGGCGGAGTTGATAGCTGTCCTTGCCGGGATAATCAATCTCAAAGTCGTGGTGGCTGTGCTTGATGAGCCCGACCCGCAAGCCCCCGGCGGTGAAGCGGGGAATCAGTTGGGTCAGCAGGGTGGTCTTGCCGGTCCCGCTGAAGGCGGCGAAACCCAGCAGCGGAACGTGGGCACTGGGCAGAATTCCGTAGGTCGGGCATGTACCCATGCCCGACGCCATCACCCGGACCAAGCAACGTCGGGCATGGAATACAGGCCCGACCTACCCGGTTGCCGCTTCAAGTCAGAGAAGCTAATTCCAGCCATATCTTTAGACGTGTCCGTAATAATCCTTGTACCAGGCCACGAAGTTGGCGATGCCGGTCTCGATGGGCGTGGCGGGCGCGTAGCCGACATCCCGCATCAGATCGTCCACGTCCGCGTAAGTGGCGGGCACGTCGCCGTCCTGCATGGGCAGGTAGTTCTTCTCGGCCTGCTTGCCCAGGCAGTCCTCCAGCACCTCGATGAAGCGCATCAGTTCCACCGGCTGATGGTTGCCGATGTTGTAGAGGCGGTAAGGCGCCTTGCCGGTGCCGGGGTCCGGGTCATCGCCGTTCCAGGCCGGGTTGGGCGTCGCGACGTTGTCCAGGGTGCGCACCACGCCTTCCACGATGTCGTCGATGTAGGTGAAGTCGCGGCGGTGCTTGCCGAAGTTGAACACGTCGATGGGCCTCCCTTCCAGGATGCTCTTGGTGAACTTGAACAAGGCCATGTCGGGCCGACCCCATGGGCCGTAGACCGTGAAGAACCGCAGCCCGGTGGTGGGAATGCCGTACAAATGGCTGTAGGTGTGGGCCATCAACTCGTTGGCCTTCTTGGTGGCGGCGTAGAGACTCACCGGGTGGTCCACGTTCTGGTGAACCGAGAACGGCATGGCGGTGTTGGCCCCATAGACCGAGCTGGACGAGGCGTAGACCAGATGCTCGACGGCGTTGTGGCGGCAGGCTTCGAGGATATTGCAGAAGCCCACCAGATTGGCGTCGATGTAGGTGTAGGGATGAGTGATGGAATAGCGCACCCCGGCCTGGGCGGCGAGGTTGACCACCCGCTCGGGCCGCTGCGCGGCGAACAAGCGGAACAAGCTGTCGCGGTCCTCCAGGGATATCCGCGCCTCGGTGAAGCCGGGCTGTCCCTTGAGCCGGGCCAGCCGGGCCTCCTTGAGCGCCACATCGTAATAATCGTTGACGTTATCGACGCCAATCACTTCATCGCCCCGCGCCAGCAGCACATGGGACAGCGCGGCGCCGATGAATCCGGCGGTGCCGGTCACTAAGACTTTCATGAATTTCCCCGAGATTATAAATAGCCGTCCACGGCGTCCGGCGGCAGCGCGTATTTCACATCGAACACCACCCCGCCGGGCTTGGCCAGGGCGCGCACGCCCTCGGCGCCCAGGGCTTTGAATTGGCGGTGGGCCACCGCCAGAATCACCGCGTCGTAATGTCCAGCGGGAGGCTCGCCCACCAGTTCCAGGCCGTACTCGTGCCGGACCTCGTCCGCGCTGGCCCATGGGTCGTGGACCGCGACATGGGCATGATACCCGCCCAATTCCGCAATGATGTCGATCACTTTGGTATTGCGGATGTCCGGGCAGTTCTCCTTGAAGGTCAGCCCGAGAATCAGGATGTTGGAGCGGCAGACGTTGATGCCCTTCCGAGTCATCAATTTGACCACCCGGCCCGAGACATATTCCCCCATCCCGTCATTGATGCGGCGACCGGCCAGGATCATCTCGGGATGGTGGCCGACCTGCTGGGCCTTGTGGGTCAGGTAATAAGGATCGACCCCGATGCAATGCCCGCCCACCAAACCGGGCCGGAACGGCAGGAAATTCCATTTGCTGCCGGCGGCCTCCAACACTTCCAGGGTGTTCAGCCCGAGCTTGTGGAACAGGATCGCCAGCTCGTTGATGAGGGCGATGTTGACATCGCGCTGGGTGTTCTCGATGACCTTGGCGGCCTCGGCCACCTTGATGCTGCTGGCCTTGTGGGTGCCCGCCGTGATGATGGAACGGTAGAGTCCGTCCACGAAGTCCGCGACCTCGGGCGTCGAGCCGGCGGTGACTTTCTTGATGCTGGTGACGCGATGCGCCTTGTCGCCGGGATTGATGCGCTCCGGGCTGTAGCCGCAAAAGAAATCGCGGTTGAACAGCAGCCCGGACTGCGCTTCGAGGATCGGCACGCAGACCTCCTCGGTGGCGCCGGGATAGACCGTGGATTCATACACCACGATGTCGCCCTGGCTCAGCACCCGCCCGATGGATTCGCTGGCTTTGACCAGCGGGGTGAGGTCGGGCCGCTTGTGATCGTCGATGGGGGTCGGCACGGTGACGATGTAGACATTGCGGTCGGCGAGGTCACCGGGATCGGCGGTGTAACCCAGCCGCCCTGCGGAAGCGAGTTCGTCGGCGTTCACCTCCAGGGAGCGATCCAGGCCCTCCTTCAATTCCGCGATCCGCTGCGCGTTGATGTCCAACCCCACCGTGTCGAAGTGCTTGCC
>NZ_JBTEKS010000364.1:0-4384 GCF_054333355.1 Methylomagnum sp.
CGATCATAAGGATGTCGCTCAATTTGTGGAGCTTGTTCCTGGTTTCCCGGCGCGGGCCTTCCAAATCGGCGGAGTAGGGGCGGGGATCGGGCAACATAAAAAGCCCACACAGTACCTCATTCCTTGTCAAGGGGGGAGATAGCGCGATTGCCCTGTAGAACGCCCGTCCCGGCGCGGTTCCCCATGTGTTTTGTGTTACTATTCGGCCCGTCCCCCGCCCCGTAGCACCCCGACGAATCCCTCGGCAGCCATGGTGGAAATCGGGGTATCCGTTAAGATAATTAATAAGCATGTAGGAGGAGGTGAGCTTATGTTTAAGATCAAAACTGATGAATTCCTTTCGCATCCGGTTCAAACCAGCGTCTTCGTCGCGCTGGTCGGATTGATTATGTTCATGCCGCTGATTCGCCCGCCGTTCATTCTCTCCGTTATCCTGGTGGGAGGGCTGGTCTATTTGTCCATGTACTTCGGAGCGGTGTTCGCCTCTTCGAGTGAGAAGCCCTAATCATCGGCCATCGCTAACGGGGCTGCGCGCGTACTAGCCCGGCGGCCCCTGTCGAAACGGGATTCCCCGGCCTCACCCCGGACGAACCCAGCCCCATGCCTCCACCCATCCCTCCCGCTCCCGCTGGCTTGCTCCGCCGTCTGGCGGCCATGCTGTATGACGCCCTGCTGTTGGCTGGCGTTCTGTTCGCGGCCACCCTGGTCATCCTGCCCTTGCGCGGCGGCGAAGCTTTCCGCGCCCACGACCCCATTTTTTCCGTCTACCTCCTCGGCGTGGCCTTTTTATTCTTAGGCTGGTTTTGGACCCACGGCGGACAAACCTTGGGGATGCGTGCCTGGAGAATCCGCTTGCAGTCCAGCGATGGCGGCCCCGCGTCCTGGCGCCAAGCGACCGTTCGCTACCTATTCGCCTTGATCTCGGGCGCCTGTCTCGGGCTGGGTTTTCTGTGGATAGCCCTCGATCCGCACAAGCGCGGCTGGCACGATCTGGCCTCCGGGACGCGGATCGTCAGGCTGTGACGGAAGGGCGATGGGGGAAGAAGGATGAATTATCCCCCGATGGAGGGACGCCGCCTAAGAGGGTGACGGCGCCCCTGGCCGAACGGCGCTTAGGCAACGCTGGGGGCGGCGGCGGCGACCTTCTGATGGCTCTTGATTTCGCCGCGCTGGATGCGGACGTACTCTTCGAGCTGCCGCGTGGCGGCGGCGAAGGCGTCGCGCAGGGCGACGTAAAGGTCTTCGTGGGATTGCTTGTCGTGATGATCCCGGCTCACCACGATGTGCTTGTGCGGGACGCTGAGGTCGATTCGGATTTTGTAGAGATTACCCTGATGCTGATGATGATGTTCGGCTTCCACCGCGACCCTGCAACTGACGATGTTGTCGCAGAATTTTTCCAGCTTCGCCGCTTTTTCCCGAATCCGGGTTTCGACCGCGTCTGAATGCGGGATGCCCCGGAACGTAATCTCTAGTGGTACTTGCATAGGTGTTCCCATTTATGTCAAGGCTTGAAGTAATCAATCGAGCCGGACTTCCCGGACTCTGGCGAGGCCGCGCAAGACTTGCTTAGGCAGCCCCTCCCCCAAACTTATAGTCGAAAATCTGGCTCGATGACGGAGTTATTGTTCTCTGCCCCAGGCTTCGTCCTGATACGACCGCCTTACCGGCGGCGACCCTGATTTTATGAAGCCCGCGTGACAATGATATACAACCAGCAAACTCTCTGTCGAATCAACCGAGCGTAATCAGCCCCCGGCCCGGACATTTTTGAACCCGACCGACCGACTGGCGCTCCGCTTGACACCCCCACGGCGGCAAGCACAAGCTAATCCGACCTTTTTAGTCTGGAAAGCGGAGGACACGGCCATGGCGGATACGAATGAACGGATTTACTCGCCGGAGGAAATCGAGCTGCGCCTAAAGGCGGAACTGCCCCACTGGTATTTCGAGAACGGCTGGATTCGGCGCAAGTACCGCACCAGCGGCTGGAAGGCCACGCTGATGGTGGTCAACACGGTCGGGCATTTGGCGGAAGCGGCCTGGCACCATCCCGACCTGACGGTCTCCTATGCCTTCGTCATCGTGAAGCTGACGACCCACTCGGCCAAGGGCGTCACCGACAAGGATTTCGCCCTGGCCCGGAAGATTGAGGACGTGGTGCAATGGCGTCCCAACGAAGACAGCGGCGGGGTATTGGAGGGCACGCCGGATGATCCGCGCTTTAAGTATCTGAAGTACGATTGAACGCCTGAGCGGGGGGCGCGAATCCCCCGCCCCCCATTATTCCCCCGTGGTCGGATCAATCACCGACTTAATCTCCGAAATCCGATTAGCCGGAAACCCGCCCTCCTCCGCGTGCTGGCGGATCACGTCCTCATCGGGCGCGACGTATACGCAGTACACCTTGTCGTCGGTCACGTAGCTCTGCACCCACTGGATGCGCGGTCCCAGCCGGTTCAGCACACCGCATGACTTTTGTGAAATGGCCTGCAATTCCTCCTGGGTCAGTTGGCCCGCGCCGGGGATTTCGCGTTCGATCAGATACTTGGGCATGACGGTTCTCCTGATGGATTAAGGGGATTATTTAATCGGGTCGCATTCCAACGCGCCGGTGGGGCAGCGCCGGATGGCTTCGGCAATAGCCTTCGGGCGAGGCGGCATTCACGTCGATCCATGGGTCTTTGGACGGCTCGAACACCACCGGCAGGCCGCGCACGCATTCCCCGGCGTGGCCGCACAGGTACTCGTTGAAGCGCACGATGATTCGGTTGTTCTTGTACTCTTGCATGGGGCTTCTCCAAAAGTCTCTCGCCGATGTAGGTCGGGCTTAAGCCCGACCTACAGGTTCACGGGGAAGATACTGTTCAAGGTGTACCCAAAGCCGCCACCGGCTGGTCTGCTTTCAGCTCGGCCACGCTTTTGTACAGCGAATAGGCTCCGAACCGCATCTGGTGGGCGCGGCCCAGCTTCTCCTTGGTGAAATCCACCGAGAACTGCTCCTTCAACGCCTTGCCGTCCCAGGCGTAGCCCTTCAAATACTGCTCGTTATCCTTGCCCTTCTTGTCCCAGTTGCCCAGCAGCGACGAGGTGAAATAAATCCGCTTGCCGTCCCAACTGGACGAAGCCATGTTGATCTGGGCACCGACATGGGTCTCGTACACCTGCTTCGGCTTGTGCGGGTCGGAAATATCGAAGGCGCGGGCCTGGCCGTCCATGAAGGTATCGACCCACAGCAGCTTGTCGTCGCTGGAAATGGAGATGTCCACCGGCAGCGGGACTTGCTTGGGATCGCCGATGTCCGCCACCTCCTTGGCCTGCCATTCGCCCTTGCCGTCCTCGTAGATCAGCCAGATTTTCGAGGTCAGCGCGGTGGTGGTGAAACAGTAATTGTGAGCGTCATCCCAGGCGCAGCGGACTTCCAGCGGGGCGCCGGGCACGTCGAACACTCTTCTAGGCTGGAGGGTGTGCAAGTCCCACACCACGACGGTGTTGCCGAAGTGCTTCATGGCCTCGGCGTCCGACAGCATCTTGCCGAAGTCCATCATGTAGTTGTTCCAGCCGGTGAAGGACGTGGAAATCAGCGCGTTCTTGCGGGGCAGTGCACGCACGTCGTAGCCGTAGCCATCGGCGTACTTGCCGGTCTTCACCGCGCCGCGCAGGTCGGAATCGGTGGGCATCCAGTGGGTGGCGACGTACTCGCCGGCATTGGTGTACTCCACCATGGCGGTGCGTCCGCCGTGGTCCTTGTTGTTGGAAAGCCCGGTGATGAGCATCCGGCCCGGCAGCGCGTAGAAGGAATGGGGGCCGACCACGCCGCCGCTGTTAGCGACGAAATCTTTCAGCACCTTGTGCAGCTTGGGCTTGGCCGGGTCGCTGTGGATGTCGAAGATGAAAATCTTGCTGGTGTCGAGACCACCCGCCCACAGGTATTGGCGGTCGTCGGTGAAGTCGGAATGATGGGCCTCGTTGCGCCCACCCACCGACAGGGATTCGATCACCTTGCCGTAGTTGGACGATTTCGGGTTCACGTCCACCGTGACCAGCTTGTCCTGCTCGTCGCCCAAGCCCTCGACGCCGAGGGTCCAGACGTAGACGAAATCCTCCTGGCCCTTGATCTTGGGCATGTAGGGCGACAGGCAGGTTTCATCCGCCCCGACCGGCGACAAGCCGAAACCGGCCAGTGCCAGCCCGGTCAACGCGCCGCGCACGGCCCGCCCGAGTGTGTTTTTGGTTGTGTGTTGCATTCGCATAGCTCTCCTCGTTGTGGTTTTCAGCAGTGGAACCGCCGGTGCTTGGCCAGGGTTCTCGTCCTTGCGATGGTTTGTCCTTTTCTCAGAGTCGTTCCATCCTCTGGAGTGCAAGGCTTGCCTTGCGCTTTTCC
>NZ_JBTEKS010000365.1:0-4370 GCF_054333355.1 Methylomagnum sp.
GCTATGTCCGTTGGTTCGTAGGGATAGGCGAAGTCAGGTTTGCTGAAATCCCGGCCCCACAAGCTCCGCGTCCACTCCCAGACATTCCCCGCCATATCAAGGCATCCCGCCTCGCTCCGCCCCTGCGGAAACAAGCCCACGGCACAGGTATTCCCGATGTCGGTCTCGCCGATATTGGCGCAATCCTCTTGCCAGTTTTCGCCCCACGGATAAATGCGGCCCGCCGTGCCCCGCGCCGCCCGTTCCCATTCGGCCTCGCTGGGCAAGGCGAAGCTTTCGTCGGGGCTTATCCGACCGGCTTGGCGCCATTCATCGGTCAACCACCCGCAGTAGGCCAGGGCGTCGTGCCAGCTCACCCACCGGGCCGGATGATTGCGCTTGTCCAGCCGGTCCCGTTCCGGGGATTCCCATCCCCGCTGGGTGGCCTCCACAAAACGCCGGTACTGGCCGTTGGTGACGGGGTACTTGCCAATTTGGTAGTCCGCCGGGAGTTCCACCCGGTGACGGGGCTTTTCATCGTCGTGGCCATCATCCGACCCCATCCAAAACCCACCCGCCGGAATCTCGATCAGATCACCGAAATCCCGCCCGTCCCCCATCACGCTCAGCACCGCCCCGGCGATGGCCCGGTCCACGGTTGGCAGCCAGCCCCGCCGGGCGATAGCGGCGATCCAATCCCTCACCCGCCGCCATTTGTTCCGGTGGCGGGCGGCGAGTTGCGGGTTGTCCTCGGCCAGTCCGGTTTCCCACAGGGCATGCCCCGCCAGCAACGCGGCCCACTGGTCGGCGGCGGGCGGTTCCACGCCGTCGATGGGAAGCGCCGCCGGGCAGAGGGCATCCACCAGGCTCCACACCGATTCCGGCGTGCCCCGCGCCACCTTGGCGGCGGCCAGCAGCACCGCCTCGCGCCAGCGGTTCGGCTCCCGCCGCAGCAGATCGGCCAGTTGGTCGGGAAAGCCGTCCCCGGTGAGATGGCAGGCCGCCAGATATTCCTGGAAGGTGCGGTGGGGGAACTGGTACAGCCCCACGCCATGGGTCGCCAGCAAACCGGCGCGGTCGCACAGGTAGGCTTGCAGGACCCGGGGTTGCAGGTCGGCCTTGCCGGGGGCGGCGTCCAGCAAGGCGCGGATTAGCCGCTCCTCGCGGATGTCGGCGGTGCCGGCTAGGTCGGCTTGATCGCGGTGGGCCTCGAAGGCCAGCTTGTCCAACTCCCGGCGGATTTCGTCGCGGCCGGTGTTGAGGAATTCCGTCAGGCTGGGGGATTGCGACCGGCGCCCGTCCGGCAGGTGGCGGACCTTGAGGCTTTCCCATTCGGTGAGCAGCCACTCCACCGCCTGTTGGTAGAGTTCTTCGCGCTTCTCGGGCAGGGCGCCGCCCTTCTCGGTGTGCAGCTTGGCGATGAGGGTCAGCAACAGGGGATAGCGGGCCAGTTCCGCCAGCCGGGGATTGCGGTCCACGGTCTGGGCCAGCAAGGCGGCGCGGCCCTGGGCTTCGGGGGCCGAGAGTCGGCCCAGCTCCGCCATGTGCCCGTACCAGGCCGTGACGAAGCGCTGGATTTGCCCGGCGCTGAAGGGCAGCAGGGCCGTTTCGGCGAAGCCGGGCAGCTTCCAGTCCTGGCGGGTGTAGGCATAGGTGCGGCTGGTGGCGAGGACCCGGCACTGGCCAAAGGTCTGGCGGAACTCTTGGACCGCCGCGATGATCTGCTCGCGGCGGGCCTCCGGCTCGGGCACTTCGTCCAGCCCATCCAGCAAGACCAGCCCGCCCCGGCGGAGCAGTTCGTCATGCAGGTGGGGCGCGAAATCGGCCAGGGCGTCGGACCGCAACCGGCCTTCGAGGTGCCGCCACAGCGTCTCGGCATTGACGGCGGTGCCCTGGGCCGGTAGCTCGGCGGCGAAGTCCCGCAGCACGATATGGACCGGCAGCAACGGGCGGTGGTCCCAGCGCTGGGGCTGGGGTTCCTGTTCCCGAGAACCGGGTTCCGGCGGGATAGGGGTCGTTAGGGTTTGCAGGTTGACCGACGGGACGCCCAAGGCTTCCCCCGCCAGACACAGGGCCACGAACTGCACGAAGGTGGTCTTGCCGCTGCCGGGGCCACCCAAGAGGACCAGCTTGGTTTCGGCGTTGAGCGCGTCGAGGGCGGAGCGGCGGGCCGGTTCGCGGTCCATTCGCCCGGGCTCTGGCAACCGCTCGCCCCCCTGGGTCAACAGCGCGGTGTAGACCGACGACAGGCGGACCTCGGCCCGGGCGCTGTTCCCGCCGAACAAGGGCAACTGGTTGGCCTGTTGCAGCAAGCGGCCCAGGTAGGCCCGGCGGAGTTCCGGGCCGCTGGCGCCGGGCCGTGTGCCTTGCTGGATGATGAGGCCCAGATTGATGAGGCCGGAGTTGTTTCCGCCGATGCCCACGCCCCCGGCCCCGACCGCCTGCGCGTCCGTGCCTTGGGCGATGGCGCCGCCGCCGTTCAGCCTTGCCAGTATTGGGCTAACGGCGGTGTCGTAAGTATCTTGGTCGATGAGGCCCGCATCCAGCGCGGCACGGAGTTGGGCGATACGTTTTTGGTCTTCTTCGTTCATGGCGGGGCGGGTGGGCTGACACCGGACAGGGACGCTAGGCGGCAAGGTGTCTCAGTGTGCCACAGGGGGGGCGAGTGGAACAGAGGGCGGTCGGCCCACGCTACGTGGCGAGAGGCCGCTTTTGGGCCGAATCCAATCCTTCAATACGGGATGGCACGCAACGTTTCAGTTTCCTTAAAACTTCCCTAACGCTGTCATTGGCAAAAAACTGGAGGATACCTGCGGGTGACGGCTATGGGCCAAAAGCGGACATTCACTTTCCGACGCGACCACGGCCAGTTCCACCCGATAGCGGGCCTTGCCCGCTCCCAGCCAGCTTCACTCCGCCCGCGTCAGCAATCCCAACTCGAACGGCAGCGCCGCCATCTCGGCCTCGGTGAGGACGCGGTTCTCCGGCAGCCTTTCCAGGAGCCGCAGGACCAGCGCCCGGTCGCCGGGTTCGAGGTGGACGCGGACGCGGTTGACGGGGCAGTCGACGCCCAGCCGGGCGGACAGGAAGCGGGCCGCGCCGTCGTGGCCGATGGCGGAGGCGAAGCCGTCCGCCACCAGGGCGCGGGCGGTGGCTTCGTCCAGGGGACCGTCGAAGCGCCAGAGGCCGTAGCCGGTGAGGACGGGGGAGTTGATGAGGTAGAGCGCCATGGGGTTCGGGCTTCCGATGGGGTTCATGGATGCCGCCGCTGGACCAGCCAGCGATGGAGGATGGCCTTGAGGTCGCGCAGTTCGGGACCGGCGCAGGTGAGTATGCCGTAATCCCTGGCCCGGCGCAGGACGTGGGGTTCCAGGGGCTGGTAGCTTGCCAGCATGGCCCGCCGGGGTCGGGTCTCGGGGTCGAGGGCCGGGGTCAGGTTGGGGGTGGCCTGGGCGGAAACCAGGCAGACGTGGACGGCGGGGCTGGGGTGGTTCATGGCTCGTAGCTCAGGTCGTAGACGCGGGCGGAGTAGTCGGTGGTGCTGATGTACTGGATGCGCCGCCCTTCGGCCAGGGCCACCGCCGAGCCGACGAAGGTGGTGGGCTTGGTGCCGCCGGTGATGTCGATGAGGATGTCTTGCCTGGGCAAGCCCTTGGTCTTGTTCAGGAACACGTAGGCTTCATCGGTGGCCTTGGCGAGTTCTTCGGTCTGGGTCTCGAAATCCAGCCCCTCCTTGTAGTCGGGCAGGCAGTCGCCGATGGCTGTTATCTCGAAGCCGCCGTCGCCGAACAAATGCTTGAGCAACGCGCTGAACAGGGGCAGTTGTCGCAGGCTGCCCTGTTCGCCCCGCGACGGGATGACGATCAGGTGCCTGAGACGCGCCCGGTGGTGGGCCACCGCCTTCACCGGCATGCACCAGTTGTTGGCGCGTTGGCGCTCGCCGAACAGCCCGCAGAAGGCGTCCACATCCAGCCCGTTGGGGAGATGCTCTTGCTCCAAGGCCGCGTAGAGGTCTTTCGGGAGGGTGCTGAGGTAGAGGATCAAGCCGCGCACCTCGGCGGGGTGGGCGTCCTCGACGATGCGGGGGCGCATGGCCTCGCGTTCCCGGCGGGCGGCGATCAGCAGCGGGACCATCATCGCCGGGAAGGCGAGTAGCCCGGTCAGGAGGTGCTTCCAGCCCAGCTCGTGGCCGTCGTCGTGCCATGGCAGTATCTCGGCGAAGGCGCTGGCGAACGGGTGGAGGGCGGTGAACACCAGGGCGACGAGGATCACCGGCAGCGCCCGCCCGGAGGCGAATATCTGGGTGAGGATGCGGTGGGCGAGTTCCTCGTCGCGGCGGGTGGAGGCGGTGTCAGCCATGGCGGCGGCCTCCCCGGCGTGGGGTGGGGGGC
>NZ_JBTEKS010000366.1:0-4343 GCF_054333355.1 Methylomagnum sp.
CCAGGGCGTACACGATGCTGCCGATTTCCTTGGGGTCGGCTTCGTTGATTTCGTCCAGACACAGGCAGGTGTCATTGAGCGCCGCCGCCGCGCCTTCCAGGCCGTTCGCCGTGGCCCGCCACGTCCGGCGGAAGGTGTCGCCGCCCCACACGGAGCAGCCGACATTCAGGGCCGTGGTCTTGCCGGTGCTGGAATCGCCCACCCAATGCAGCCCGCCGGAATCCCGCTGCACCTTGGCGAGTAGCGGCCCGGCCAGAGCCACGCACAGCGACAGCGCCAAAACCGGATTCCCGATACACCGCGCCGCGATGTCGGCTTTCCAAGCCGCGAAGTCGCCGCGCTTTTCCGCCGCGCCCTCCGAGTGCATGGATTCGGATTGGTAGTAGACATCGGCGCTGCCGATGACTTCCTCGGGCAGGACGAAGGCCGCGCCGTCCCGCGTCCAGCCGGTGCGGATGGCCGCGACGATGCGTTTCTTGGGGATGCGCCATTGCAGGTATTCCGCCAGCCGCGCCCGTTCCTGGTAGTCGATCAACACGCCCGCCGACAGGAGTTCGCCCCGGACTTCCTCACAGGAGCCGCGCAGCATTTCCATGGGCATGGCCCAGGTCCGCCAGCGCTTGAAGGTGTCCTGAAACCGCAGTAAGCGCCCGAAGTTGCGTTCATCGTCGGTGCAGGTGACGGCCTCGACATGGAGCGGCGAACACACCCGCAAGTCAAAGGGTTCCGGGTCTTTGCCCTTGCCCCCGCTGCGGGAGGAATGGAACCACACGCCCGGCGGGCCGTACTGGCTCCATTCCTCCCGCACCACGTAGGAAGGCCGCGCCGGTTCGTCATCACCGTTCCCGCCGCCGCCCGATAGTGGGTGGTCCTTGTCCTTCGGGGGCTTCTTGCCGGTGCCAGGGAACGGAATCACCGCGCCGGACTTCGCCCCCTCTCCATCGGCGGATAGTGCGGCGGGTTCGCCGGAAGCCGCGCCATCCGTGGCGGTGCCGCCAATTGCGCCGGTTCCGTCCGCTTCGGGCGGGTTGGCGTTTGCCGTGGCCGTGGGGGCTTGGCTAGGGTCTTCCGCCGTGTCCATGCCGCCGGGTTCGCTTCTCTCAATCGGGGCGGAATCGCTGGAAGCCGCGCCATCCGTGGCGGTGCCGTCAAGTTCGCCGGTTCCGTCCGGCTTGGCGGTTTCGGATGGAGCCGCCGCGTTCCCGTCCATGGTTGGCGGTTGATCTTGCGGCAACTCGGCCAGCGCCGCCGCCAGTTGGGCGCGTACCACGTCCAACCCGGCCAGCGCCGCCAAGTCGTTGAAGTCGGTGGGTGGCTTGCCGTGGTCGCCCTGGTGCGCGGCGACTTGTTCGGGGCTGAACACGGGCACGGCCAGCACCGCGCCCTTGATCCTCGCGGCTTGTTCGGCCCATTTCAGCCCGCCGCCCACGTCGCCCAGGATCAACAGCCGCGCCGCCGGGTAGCGGTCCCGTAGCAGCTTGGCGATTTTGGGTAGGTTAGAGTCGGTCAGGCTGGCTGTGACCGGGTATCCGCCCGCCTCCCGACAGGTCAACACGGTAGCCACGCCCTCGCCGACCGCCAGCACCAATCCGCCGCCGTCGCCCTTGGGCAAGGGCTGCGCCGCCCACAACCCGCCGGATTTCGGCCCGCCCGCCACGGCACACTTGCGCCCGGTTTCGTCGATGAGTTCCGCCGTGCTTAACTTGCCCTCGATCTTGACCGGCGCAACCAACACCCGCCCGGCCAGGGGTTCGCCGTCCGACTTGGGGGCGTATTCCAGGATGGCCGCAGCTTGTTCCACGGGGATTTCCCGCAGCGCCGGAACCGGGCCGATTCCCTTGCGGCTCAGGTAGCCGTGGTCGGCCTGTGCGGGGCTGGCGGCTTTCCATAGGGCGGTCGCCTTGGTGGCCGCTTGCTTCGCCTTGCGGGCCTTCTCCCTCGCTTCCTTTTCGGCGCGGGCGGCTTTCTGCCGTTCACGGGCTTGGCGTTCCGCTTCCGTTTCTTCGCGGGCCTCGCTGTCCGGCTTCCAGCCCGCGTCTATCGCCATCCGCCAGAGCGTGGCAACGGTGACTTTGCCGGTGCCTTTGACTGAGCGCCAAGCGTCCCTGAAATCTGTTTTGTTGTAGCTGTCGCCTTCTTGGCTCCATTCGTCCGCGACGGCCCGGCCATCCTCGCCTAGCGCGTCTTTGATCGCGGCGAGAATGCGAACCCAAGTATTCCGCTCACAGCTTGGCGAGACGTGGCGCAGCGCGGCCCGGATGTTGTCCGGGGTTGGGGGGATTTGCCTCATAAGCCCCTCCCGCCGCTGGCGTTTTCCGCTACAATGTGGCCCGCAATAGATTGATTTTGAAAGCCCATCCCGGTTGCCGCCGGGGTTGGGCTTTTTCTTTGTGGGAGCGCCGCAGTGGAAAAGCTAACCATCGTCGCCCCCATCAAGCACCCCCGTGAAGCTCTCGAAAGCCAAGGTATGAATCCCTTGGGCCAGCCGCCTTGCTGTGTCCATCATGGTGTGAGCTAAATCGAACTCTCGGGGAACCCCCTCCCCCCCGAATGAGCAATCCGCCAGCAGGTCGTCAATGACATCGAGTTGGGCTTTCAGTTCGCTGGAAAGGCGTTGCATTTCCTGTTGAACCGACAGCCCCCGCATTCCATCGGAAAGGACCGGATAGCGGACCCTCACGGCTTCACTGGCATTACTCATGGCCGTGCCCCCCTTCCTGGTGGGTGTCGCCTTCGGTGCGGGCCGCGAAAGCGGACAGGGGCCAGCCATGCCGTGACATGGCTTCGTCCAACAGGTCGCGGGCCTCGCAGGCCATTTGCTCGATGACTTCGAGCGCCAGGGACACATCAATGGGCGCTAAGGCGTCGATCCGGCTATCCGTCGCCAGCCGCAGCACGCGGGCCTGATTCTCAAGGCGCAAAATCGCGGTGAACACGCGGTTGAGGTCGCGGCCCAATGCGCCCACGTCGCCGTCTAGGGTGGTGGGAGTGGTGATTTCGGGCGTGGTGGTGCCCAGGTGGGAATTAGCAGCCATGACGGCCTCCTATGAGTTTCTGAATGAAAAACGCCCCAGGGAAAGGGGTGCCGGGAGGTTCAGAACCGCTCATAGACGGCGGACGGTATTCGCCCGTGAAGGGCTTATTTCCGCCCCCTCCCGACATGGAAATCGGGCATGGGAAAGCACCGGACGGAATCCAGGCGCAAAAAAACCGCGTTGCTGTCGGGTGCGGTGAACCGCTATGAGGGAGTTTCTGACGCTCCGTTTTTTCAGCATGGGGCAGGCAAAGTAGAACTGTCAAGATCAACATGCGCCGCCCCCTTGCTCATCTGGTGCCGCATCCAACAGGCCAGCGGCTTCAAGTTCATCGGCCAGGGCCGCGTAATCCGTGGGAGTGGTGGAAAGTTCGCCTTCCACGGCCCCGCCATCGGCTGTGGGAATCCATGCAGTTTCAACGGGGTTGCCATCGCTTTCGATTGGCCGTGCCGCTTCGCCGGATTCCTTGAAACGGAATCCCCTAAAACCCGGCTGCTTGCTTGCCCGCTCGTCTATGGGGTCGCCCAAGAGATGAGCATCGAGATATGACCCGTCTTCGTCCCCCACCACCAGCAGCACAAGAACCGGGATGGAAAACAATTCGCCCGTATCCAAGTCTTTGAAGTCGGCAACGAGATTCAAGGGGTTATAGAAAGCAGCGGCAATCCGCTCTAATTTCTCATTATTCGCCATGGCCGTTCCCCACTTTATTGAGATAACCCGCCGCGTTGCGAAATTCCATCATTCCGTCAATGACAGCCGTTTTAAAATCCCGCCCGGTTTCCTCGTCCAATCCCCCTTGACTCAATACCCGACCAATAATTTCATTGGCTATTTTAATCATCTCATTCAGACTGGTTTTTGCCTCATTCAGAACAAGTTTTTTCATATCCGTAAATACCTGTTCCTAAGCCGTCATGGCGTGCTGTTCCAGGCTGTTCAGGTAACGGCGGATTTCCCCGGCCCGATACCTAACCAACCGGCCCACCTTGCAAAAGCTCGGGCCTTCGCCAATGCAACGCATCTTTTCGAGCGCGGGAATGCTATCCCGGCCAATAACCGGGGCTATTACCTCGGGTGGCAACAGGGCTTCATCGGGGGCGGCATTGAAAATCTTGAACGCCTCAACGGCGTCAAGGGGTTTACGGCGGGTTTTAGACGGGTCAGCCGCTTGCGTTGCCTGAGAGGGGGCGGCGATAACGGCGGAATGGTTGCGGGTAGTTTTGGGCATTTCTAGCACCTTTGGGTGAGTTGATGAATGCCCGGAAAGGTCCGGGCGGTTAGCGTCTGCTTGACGCTTGCCCGGCA
>NZ_JBTEKS010000367.1:0-4340 GCF_054333355.1 Methylomagnum sp.
TCAGTCTCCTTCGCCACAACGATCCCACCTCCAAGCAGAGCATCCGCCGCCGCAAACGTCGTGCCATCCTCAACAAGGACTATCGCAACCGCCTCATTTTTGGGGATCAACGGGTGCCGACTTCATAGCGCGATTGCCCTGTCCCGGTACCCACGCCACCGCCCGCAACGGCGCCCCGCTTCCGCCCTCGATCTTCATCGGCAAGGCAATGACCGTGGCGCCGGTCAGCGGCAGTTGGCCGAGTCCGGCCACGTTCTCAAAAATCGGAATATTGTGGCGGGCGAACACCTGGTGGCTTTCGAACAATGTGGATTGGCCGTAGTCGATGCTGGCCGTGTCCAGCCCGACGGCTTTGATGTGGCGCTGTTCCGCCAGCCAGCGGGCGGCGTCGGGCGCGATGCCGGGGAAATGCAGCTTCGCCACCGCTGCCTCGCCGCGCTCGGCGGTGCCCAGGTATTGCAGCGGGTCCGGCCAGTACCGATCATAGCCGGTGCGCAGCAGCACCACGGCTTGGGCGGGAATGGCCCCATGGTCTTTCTCCCAGCCGGTCAAGTCGGCGACGCTCACCAAATAATCCCGCTCCGTCAGCGCCCGCGCCGACACGTCCACCACCACGGCGGGTCCGATCAACTGGTCCGGGCCAATCTTCTCGACGGTCGCGGCGCCTTCGGCGAAATGGATGGGGGCGTCCATGTGGGTGCCGCCGTGTTCCGCCGCCGCGTATTGGTTGGCGGCGTAATGGAAGCCCTTGGCCGTGGTGCCTTCGAAGACTTTTTCCAGCTTGAAGTGTTCGGCGGTCGGCCAGTAGATGGTCTTATCGGAAAAGGCGTGGGTGAGGTCCACCCAGTGGCCGGTGGCGAAGGGCTGGGGCGGCGTGGCGCAGCCGACGAGGGCGAGTAGGGCCGGGAGTAGGGCGGTGGTTTTCATGGGGGGCTTCGCTAATTTGAAAGGCGGCTTATCGCTGAAACAATATCGGTTTTGGAAAAGTCATCGCCCTTGAATAACAAGGGCTTATTAAGATGCTTCGCCAATGCGTAGGAAAAACAGTCCCCGAAATTCAAGCCCGCCGGATGACGGCCTTTGCCATAGCGTAGCCACGCATCGTAAGCGCCTTGCCCAAGCATGACATCGACGGGATAAATTTCCACGCCCAGCGTTTCTAGTAAAACGTCCAGGTCAGCACGCCCTTGGTGTCCAAGATATTTGATTATGACGATGGCCGACTCCAACCAGTTGGGGGCGCTTAAAACCGTCTTGGGGGCGAATGCCAGGGCTTCTCGCAAGGAAACGTAGTCGGACTCCCGCAAAAGGATAGAAATTAAGGCTGAGGAATCGATGACCATTAGGCGGGTAATCCGTTTTCGTCATAGCCGAGGATGTCGTCCGGCGATCTATGATCGAGTTTTGGCAAAGTGGCGCTGTGACGGCTGATTCTCTCAATGGCCTCACGTCTTTGATCGGGGGTTAAGGCTTGAGGGCCGCTTCGCCCCTTTATTTCTTCCAATAACGCGATGGCTTCCTTGTCCGGCGTGCGGCCATGAACCGTGGCGCGGCTTCTAAGCCAAGCGTGCAAGTCATCGGGAATATCGCGTAACGTCATGACCGTCATTGAATCCTCCAATTTTGGGTTGATCCCGTATATCCGGGGCTTCGCTGGCCGAATGGCATGAAGCCCCGGACGGAACCACTTACAGCGGTTGCTGCGCGATGACCATGAAGTACAGCATGGGGATGGAGAGCGCGGTGTTGAACCGGCTGGTCAACATGGCGGTGCGGGCGGCGGCTTTCTTTTGGTCGGCGTCGGCCTCAACCAGCCCTAAGGCGATTTGCTGATTCGGCCAAATGATGTTCCACACGTTGAAGGCCATGATGAGTCCCAACCACATGCCCAGCCCGATATAGGTGTGGGTGCCGCCCTGGAGATAGCCCAGCAGCATGGCGGGCACGATATAGCCCTGCATGGTGCCCAGGATCAGGCCGGTGACGACGGTGGAGAGCGCCGCCCAACGGAACCAGAACAGGGCGGTCGGCGCGATGACCTTGCCGATGGCGGGCTTCTGCTCGTCGGGAATCTTCGGCATGGACGGGATTTGCACGAAGTTGAAGTACCACAACAGGCCAATCCACATGATCCCGGAGAGGACGTGCAGCCAGCGGAACAAGAAGGTGAACCACAGGTGCGAGAACTTGACGCTAAAGGTGGCCAGCGCCAGCGCGATTAGCAGTCCGCCACCGAACATGAGCGCTCGTTCCAGCTTGTCCAGCCCATATTTCGACAACGCCTCGATCAGTTTCAGCATAACGTTCTTCATCGTTTTTTCTCCTATGCCTCGGTTGAAGTGACGCCTGAGGATGGTTCAGGCGTTACAAGGTTATGCCCTTGTGGGGGCGCAATCAAACGGGACGATTGGGTACACTGGCGGGCGGGCCTCGACAGGCAAGCCTGTCTTGGCGGGAGCGGTTTCCAACCGCGATTTTCGGCGCCTGTCGCGGTTGGAGACCACTCCCACGGACGGGGCTTCACCGAATTGCCAACATGGGCCAGAAGAGATATAGCAATGGAGAAATTAGACCCGTCGGTCATCCATGTTTGGACGTTGCGGCTGGGCCCGGCGGATCCGCTGGCCCTGGCCTATTGGGCTTGCCTCAACGACGCGGAACGGGCGCGGGCCGGGCGGTTCCTGGCGGAATCGGCGCGGGTCGCCTTCGTCCACACGCGGGGCTATTTGCGGCGCTTGCTGGGGGAATATCTGGACCTGCCGCCCGAGCGCGTGGAATTCATCGTCAACGACCACGGCAAGCCCCGGCTGCGGGACGCCGAAGAGAACCAAGGGCTGGTGTTCAATGTTTCTCACTCCGGGCCATTCGCCTTGTTGGCCTTCACGCGGGACGCGGCCTTGGGCGTAGATGTTGAGGAATGCCGGGTGCGGAGCAATCTGGAAGGGCTGGCGGGTATGTGCCTAGCGCCCGATGAGTTGGCGTTGTGGCGGGGCTTGCCACCGGATCGGCAGGCGGATGAATTCATCCGGCGCTGGGCCTGCAAGGAGGCGTTCGTCAAGGCGGTGGGGCGGGGGATTGGCCTGGGGCTCGGCAAGGTGTGCGTGAGTCCTGGCTTCACGGGTTACGCGGCGGTGCCCGAAGCTCACGGCCCGGCGGCGGATTGGCGGTTGCGCGAGTGGGCCTCTGGGAACTGCCGGGCGGCGCTGGCGTATCGGGGTGGGGAGCGGCGGGTCAGTTTTTTTGACCCGGCTTCGTAGGGTGGGTTAGGCGCACATCCGCACGGCTCATGTTGTTGATATTGAACGCGCCGTGCGCCGTCACCCACCGCGCCAGTGAGTGCGATGGGTTACGGCGTTTCCGAGTCCGCCGCCACGCACGCCGCCAAGCCGCTGGCGAGATTGGGATAACGCAAGTTCACCCCTAACGCTTCCAGCATCCGGCGGTTGTCCAGCCGCTTCGATTCCTCCAGAAACGACATCATGCTCGGGCTGAGTACCCGGCGGGCTTCGGCCAGTCCGACGGCGGGCGGGCGGGGCAGTCCAAGCAGGTCGGCCACCCGGTTGAAGTAGTCCGACATGGTGGTGGGCTGGCCGTCGCTGACGTTGTAGACGCCGCCGGGCTGGCCCCGCCGGGCGGCGGCGAAGCAGGCGGCGGCGAGGTCGTCGGCGTGGATGCGGTTGCTGTAGCGGGCTTCCTCGTCGCGCAGGACCGGGAGTCCTTGCCGCAGGCGTTCGCAGGGCAAGCGTCCGGGACCGTAGATGCCGGGCACCCGCAGGATCACACAGGGCACGCCGCGTTGTTCGCCCCATTGGGTGATTTGCTGTTCCGTGTCCAGCCGCCGCCGCGACCGATCCGATTGGGGATTGGGCGGTCGGTCCTCGTTCACCCATTCGCCTTGGCAATCGCCGTAGACGCCGCTGGTGCTGATGTAGACCAGCCGGGCGGGTGGGGTGGCTGTGTCGAGCGCCGCCAGCAGGGCTAGCGTGCGCGGGTCGCCGTGGCCGGTGGGCGGCGGGGGCGCGAAGTGGTAGACGATGGTTTCGGATGAAGGTAGGCAGGTTAGGGTGTCCGGCGCGTCCAGGTCGCCCCGTTTGGGGTGGATGCCGAGTTGACTTAGCGCTCGGGCGGATTCGTCCGAGCGGGCCAGGGCGGCGACGAGGTTGCCGTCGGCGATTTCCAGGGCGGCGACGCGGCGGCCTATGTCGCCGCAGCCGATGATGAGGATGGTTGGAGGCGTTGTGTTCATGTTTCGGTGGGATGGCGTTTCGTGGTGAACGGATCAGAAGTTTAGATGCCGACCATAACTGCTTATGTTACAGCCCCTCATTGCTAAGCTGCGG
>NZ_JBTEKS010000368.1:0-4327 GCF_054333355.1 Methylomagnum sp.
TGGCTTTGCCCCGGCGGATTTTGGCGTCCGGCCCGGTGGTGTCCTTGGTGGCCTTGTGCTTGACCGGCTCGTCGGATAGCACGCGGTCGATCTTGAGGGCGAATTGCGCCGGACCCTGGATGCCGCCGATGGCCACGGCCACCCAACCGGCTTTGGCCGGCCACAGGCTGTCCCGGCTGGGAATGGCACCGGAACAATCCGGGAGATTCGGGTCTTTGGGCTGACTGACCGGGGCTTTCACCGTGACATTGACGGAGTCCGGGCTGGCGCTGGCTTGGCCGCTGGCGCTCGTGACCACCACTTGGAAGCTCAACACGGTGTCCGCCGCGACCGTCGGCGCGGTGAAGAGGGGCCGCGCCTGATTCGATACGCCGCTCAAATCCACCGTCGGCCCGGCGGTTTGGGTCCACTGGTAGACCAGCGGCGAGCGGTCGGCGGGATTTTGATTGCGGCTGGCGGAACCGTCCAAGGTGACGACGGAGCCGCTTTCGACGGCGAAATCCTGCCCCGCGTCGGCGGCTGGCGGGGCTAGTGCCTTCACGGTGATATTCACTGTGGCGGGGGCGGCGCTGGCGTTGCCGCTGCCATTCGTGACCACCAGTTGGAAGCTCAGCACCGTGTCCGCCGCGACCGTTGGCGCGGTGAAGCTGGGCTTCGCCACATTCGCACCACCGCTGAAGGTCACGGCTGGCCCGGCGGTCTGAGTCCATTGGTAGGTGAGCGGCTGGGTTTGGCCGGGTGTTGAATCGTTGCTGGCGGAGCCGTCCAAGGTCACGGCGGTGCCACTTTCGACGGTGAAATCCTGCCCGGCATTGGCGACTGGCAACGGCAAGCTCATGCCCTTGACATACACAGGCACAGGTGGCGTGCTTTGGCTATCAAGGATGGGCATGTCCTGAAACACTGTCGACGCCCCTTTGATAATATTTTTAGCCACTGGCAACGCATTGATGGCATCCACTACCGCCATGCCGTCCACGACCTTGCCGAACACCGCGTATCCCGGACTCGCGCTACTTGCGTAGTCCAAAAATTTGTTGTCCACAACATTGATATAAAACTGGGAGGTCGCGGAGTTGGCAACATTGGTGCGGGCCATGGCGATGGTGCCACGCAGATTACTCAGCCCGTTGTTGGACTCTAGAACGATGGCCGGGTGGGTGGGTTTCTGAGTCGGGCTGGTGAAACTGGCCGCTCGGTCGAAGCCGCCGCCCTGCACCACGAAATTCTTCGGCGAACGGTGAAATATCGTGTCCTGATAAAACCCTTCGCCGAGATACGTCAGGAAATTCGCCACGGTGATGGGCGCCTTATCGCCATTCAGCTCCAGGGTGAACGCGCCGAGATTGGTCTCGACGGTGACAAACGTAAAACCAGCCCAGGCCGGTGAAATGAACAACGTGGTCAGAATCGTCAGCAGGGCTAGGAGTGATTTACGCATGGCTTAACCAAAGGATGGAGAGGGGCACGGGCAGGAAAACCGATGGCCGGTTTGGAGCTGCTGTACTAAGGGCGGCGATTCTACCCCTTGCCCCATTTCGCCAACAATGCCGCCCAGCCGACCCCTTTCCGGTTTGCCAAACGAACGGTTCACGGCCAGCGCGACGGGATTCCCGGCTCAACGCTGTCCCGCTTTTGCATCGCCCCCCCGGATTCGCTACTCTAGCCCTTCCAGTCCACCACCCCCATCCCCTGAATGGAAGTTCTCATACTAGCCTGCCTGTTCGTTCTGAACGGCCTGTTCGCGATGTCGGAAATCGCCATCGTGTCCGCCCGCAAAATCCGCCTGCAACAAGCCGCCGAGGACGGCGTCGCCAGTGCCAAAATCGCCCTGCGGCTGGCCAACGAACCCAGCCATTTCCTGTCCACCATCCAGGTTGGCATCACCCTCATCGGCATCCTCAGCGGCGCCTACGGCGAAGCGGCGCTGTCCGGCAAGCTGGCCGCGTTCCTGGCCCAATTCCCGGAGATCGAACCCTATAGCCGTGGACTCGCGCTGACCATCGTGGTCATGGGCATCACCTATGCCTCGCTCATCATTGGCGAACTGGTGCCGAAGCGTTTGGCCCTGCAACGGCCCGAGCAAATCGCCACGCTCATGGCCCGGCCCATGAACCTGCTATCCGTCGTGGCCTATCCGTTGGTGAAAGTGCTGAGCTTATCCACTGATCTGGTGCTGTGGCTGCTCCGCGCCCGCAAGCCGGACGAACCCCTGGTGACGGAGCAGGAAATCAAGCTGATGATCGACCAGGGCACCGAGGCGGGCGTGTTCCACAAGAGCGAGAAGGAAATGGTCTCCAACGTGATGCGCCTCGACGCGCTACGGGTCGGGGCCATCATGACGCCGCGCATGGATATTTTCTTCCTGGACGTGAAGGACTCCATCGAGGACAACCGCCAGAAGCTCATCGACAGCCCCTATTCCATCGCGCCGGTCTGCAAGGGCGGACTCGACAACGTGATCGGCTTCGCCCAGGCCAAGGACATGCTGCGCCGGGCGTTGAACGACGAGCGGATGGAATTGAAGGCGGCGATGCGGCCCGCCCATTTCGTTCCCAAGTCGTTGAGTCCGATGCAGGTGCTGGAGGAATTCAAGCGCTCCAAGACCGCCATGGCCCTGGTCGTGGACGAGTACGGCGAAATCGCCGGGCTGGTGACGCTCAAGGACGTGATGGAGTCCATCGTCGGCGACCTCCCTTCCGAGGAGGAAACCGGCGAGGAATCGGACGCCGTGCAGCGGGATGACGGCTCTTGGCTGCTGGATGGCACCTTGAGCATCGAGAAGTTTAAACAGCTTTTTGATGTGGAGGAATTGCCCGACGAAGCGGCGGGCAACTTCCACACCATCGGTGGCTTTGTCATGTTGCAGCTCGGCCATGTGCCCCGCGCCGCCGATCATTTCCATTGGGACGGGCTGCGCTTCGAGGTGGTGGACATGGACAAGAACCGGGTCGATAAGATTTTGGTCGCCCCGGATGAACCGCTGGATGAACAGTGAGCGAAAATCAATAACTTGACCGTGGCGGGCTGACCCGGCTATCATTCCGGGTTTTCCAGTTTTCTCCGTTGGAGCCTTTAGATATGTACGCGGTAATACAAACGGGCGGCAAGCAGTACCGGGTCACAGAGGGCGAAGTCCTGAAAATCGAAACCCTGGTGGCCGACGCGGGCCAGGAAGTCGAGTTCGACAAAGTCCTCATGGTCCAGTCCGATGACAGCATCAAGGTAGGCAAGCCCTACGTGGAAGGCGGCAAAGTCACCGCCACCGTGACGGCCCATGGCCGCCACCCCAAAGTTAAGATCGTGAAGTTCCGTCGGCGCAAGCACTACA
Organism: Methylomagnum sp.; assembly: GCF_054333355.1. Classification (NCBI taxonomy): domain Bacteria; kingdom Pseudomonadati; phylum Pseudomonadota; class Gammaproteobacteria; order Methylococcales; family Methylococcaceae; genus Methylomagnum; species Methylomagnum sp. Next base: position 3,332 of record NZ_JBTEKS010000368.1, read on the forward strand.
TGAAGCAGGCCGGTCATCGCCAGAACTACACCGAAGTCAAAATCACCGGCATTTCCGCTTAATCCAGCGAGGCACCCACAATGGCTCATAAGAAAGCAGGCGGCAGTTCCCGCAACGGTCGCGACTCCAATGCCCAACGCCTGGGCGTCAAGCGCTTCGGCGGCGAGTTGGTCAAGGCTGGCAGCATCATCGTCCGGCAGCGCGGCACCCCCTTCCACCCCGGCGAGAACGTCGGCATCGGCAAGGATCACACCCTGTTCGCCACCGCCGAAGGCCACGTCGAATTCAGGGTCAAAGGCCCGTTTCAGCGCAAGTACGTGAATATCGTGCCGGTCGCGGCGACCACCGCCGAGGCTTAACGCGCCGCCCCGTTCTTCCCCAGCGGAGAATCTGAAAAAGCCTCGTCAGTGACGGGGCTTTTTTGTCTTCATCGAATCGCGCTGACCTTAAAATGGTAGGGTGGGCATATTCCCATGCCTACTAAATTCATGGATCGACCAGCATTCTGGTGGGCATGAGCACATGCCCGCCCTACATTGAATCCTGCTATGAAATTCGTTGACGAAGCAAAAATCAGAGTCGAGGCCGGTGACGGCGGCAATGGCTGCGTCGGTTTTCATCGTGAAAAATTCGTCCCGTTCGGCGGCCCCAACGGCGGCGACGGTGGCGACGGCGGCAGCGTCTATCTGGTTGCCTCCGAGAACCTCAACACCTTGGTGGATTTCCGTCACCTCGCCGTGTTCCGGGGGGAGCGCGGCCAGAACGGCATGGGCGGCGATTGTACGGGCCGGGCCGGAGAAGATCGTATCGTCCGCGTCCCGACCGGCACCCAGGTGTTCGACGCCGACACCGGCGAGAAGCTGGGCGACCTGACCCAAGAAGGCCAAACCCTCTTAGTCGCTAAGGGCGGCTGGCATGGGCTCGGCAATACCCGCTTCAAAAGCAGCACCAATCGCGCCCCGCGCCAATTCACGCCCGGTAAGCCGGGCGAGAAAC
>NZ_JBTEKS010000369.1:0-4318 GCF_054333355.1 Methylomagnum sp.
CAGGAGCTTCCCGCCGTTGTCGGAGCGGTAGATCAAATCGGCCCAGTGTTGCCGCCGCCAGATTAACTCCTTCGGGTCTTCGTAGCTGATGGCGCATAGATCATTCTCCCCCAGCACTTTCAGCGCCGCCTGCTCGGACTCGCGGGCGACCTGGTGGAGGATTTTGACGCAGAGGTCGGGGGTGCGGACCCTGAGGTTCGAACCCAGTTCGTTGTATAGCTCGTCGAGGCGGTCTTTGCTCAGCATGGCGGTTAGCCCTTCAAATGTAGGGTGGGCATGTACCCATGCCCACCATTTTCACGGATCAGTTTTGTAGGATGGGTGGAGGCGCACATTCCGTGGGTCTCGCAGTTCGCGATGATCCCGCCGTGCGCCGCAACCCATCGTCCGGGGTTCAACGGTTTGGTTCAATCGTAATGCAACAAATCGTAAGGCAGCGTCGGCGTCTTGTTGGCGGCGATGTCGGTCAGGAATTTCCAGAACGCGTTGCCCGACGGCGGGCAGCCGGGCAGGAAATAATCCACCTTCACCAACTCGTGAATCGGGCGCACCTTGTCCAGCAGCAGCGGCAATTCCGGGTCGTTGGGGACTTGCGGATTCTCCAGATTCGGCCCGGTCAGATACGCCTCCGCCAGGCATTCCTCCAGCGGCACGTAATTCCGCAACGCCGGAACGCCGCCGTTAATCGCACACGCCCCCACCGCCACCAGCACTTTGCAGGACTTGCGGAACTCCCGCAGGGTGTGGACGTTCTCGGCGTTGCACACGCCGCCCTCAATCAGGCCGATGTCCACCACCTCACCGCAGTGCTTGATGTCGGTCAGCGGCGAGCGGTCGAATTCCACGATCTCGGCCAAGTCCACGATGCGCTCGTCGATGTCCAGCAACGACATGTGGCAGCCGAAGCAGCCGGCCAAAGAGGTCGTGGCGATTTTCAATTTCTTAGCCATGCTTCTCCTCCTCACCCGCCGGGTGCTTGGCCGTTTCCACTTCGCCGATGTGGTGGTGGTCGTAGAGGCGTTGGCCGATGGGCACCTGGTAGCCCCGCCGCTTGATGATGATCGCCCCCACGGGGCAGACCGACGCGGCGCGGTCGGTGACTTCCAAGCCGCTGTCCTTCAGCAGGCCGCTGGGCGAATTGACCACGAGGCGGTTATCCATGCCGCGCCCGGCGATGGCGAACACATCCTTGCCGTCCACTTCCCGGCTGGCCCTGACGCACATCGCGCAGAAGATGCAGCGGTTGTGGTCCAGCAGAATATCCGGGTGGGAAGCATCCAGCGGGCGCCGGGGGTAGAACAGCGGGAAGCGCATGTCCACCATGTTCAGGGAATAGGCCACGGCTTGCAGCTTGCAATTGCCGGTCTTCTCGCAGCCGGGGCAGAGATGGTTGCCCTCGACGAACAACGCCTGGGTGATGGTGCGACGGGCCTCGTTCAAGTCCCTGGTGTTGTTCTGCACCACTTGGCCTTCCGCCGCCGGGAAGGTGCAGGCCGAGCAATTGCGCCCGTTGACCTTCACTTCGCAGACTTTGCAATTGCCCTGCGGGGTCAATTCCGGCTCGTGGCACAGGTGCGGAATGTAAATGCCGGCGCGGGTGGCGGCGTCCATGATGGTGTCGCCATCCTGGAGGGGCACCAGCTTGCCGTCGATGGTTAAAGTCTTAGTGGTCATGCGCCCTCCTGTTCCAAATGGGCGAAAGTGTCGTCGCGCAGGGTCACGCGCCGCGCCGTATCCAGGGCTTCGTCCAAGTCGAAGCCGGGTTCAAAATCCGCCGTGATCAGGCGGGCTTTGTACATCTCGGGGTAATGGGCCAGGGTGCCCAGCACCGGATTGGCGGCGGATTGCCCGAGTCCGCAATGGCTGGCGCTCTTGATGAAGCGGGCCAGGCTGGTCATGTCCAGCAAATCGCGGGATGAGGCGTGGCCCGAACAAATCTTGTCCACCTCGTTCCGCAACAGGCTGGTGCCGACCCGGCAGGGCGTGCAGAAGCCGCAGCTTTCGTGGGCGAAGAAATGGGTGAAGTTGCGCACCGCGTTGAGGAGGTCGCGGGTCTTGTCGAAGATGATGAACGAGCCTCCGGTCGCCAAGTCCTCGAAGGCCAGTTTGCGGTGGAATTCCTTCTCGGAAATGATCGCGCCCGACGGCCCGCCCACCTGCACGGCCTGGGTATGTTCCGCGCCGCAATCCAGCAGGATTTCGGCGATGGTGACGCCGAAGTCGTATTCATAAATGCCGGGCCGCTCACAGTCGCCGCTGACGCTGATGATCTTGCTGCCCCTGGATTTCTCCGTGCCGTGCGAGGCGAACCAATCGCCGCCATTGAGGGCGATGGCGGCGGCGGCGGCGAAGGTCTCCACGTTGTTCACCACGGTGGGCTTGCCCTTGTAGCCGTTCATGACGGGGTAGGGCGGGCGGATGCGGGGAATGCCGCGCTTGCCTTCCAGCGATTCAATCAGGGCCGATTCCTCGCCGCAGACATAGGCGCCCGCGCCCATGTGGATTTTGATGTCGAAGTCGAAGCCCTGCCGCCCCAGGATGCGCTTGCCCAGGAGGTTCTTGGCGCGGCGGGCGGCCAGCACCGCTTCCAATTTTGGGCGGAGGCTGCGGTATTCGGCGCGGAGATACAGGAAGCCCAGTTTCGCGCCGATGATCCCAGCGCACAGGGTCATGCCCTCGAAGACTTGGTGGGCGTAGCTGTTCAGCAGGATGCGGTCCTTGAAGGTGCCCGGCTCGCCCTCGTCGGCGTTGCACACCACGTAGCGCTCGGGCATTCCGGCCAGCGGCAGGCCCGCCTGATCTTCCGGCCCCTCGGCGCAGAACTTCCATTTCCACGAGGTCTCGAAACCCGCGCCGCCCCGCCCGCGCAAGCCGGAATGGTTGATCTCGACGAAGATTTCCTCGAAGCCCTGCCGCACGGCCTGCTTGAGCGCCGCGCCAGGGTCGATGGGGTTGGCGAGCAACAGGCCGGGAATCTGGATGTTATCCACCACGTCGAACAGGTCCACCGACCAGTCGTCGAGGGGGATTTCCCGCTCGATCAAATCGACGATGCGGTCGAGGCGCGGCCCGTCCAGACGTGACAGCCAGCGGCCATTGATCAGCGCCGCCGGTCCCTGGTCGCACAGCCCGGTGCAGGAGGTATAGCCCACGCTGACCACGCCATCGGCCCGGGTCACGCCGATTTCGACGCCCAGCCGATCACATAGATATTCGGCCAGGGCGTGGCTGCCCAGCATTTGGTCGGTGATGGAGTCGCTGAGCTTGAGGTCGTAGCGGCCCTTCGGCTCACTGGACAGGAAGCTATAGAACTCGGTGACGCCCTGCGCCTGGGTGATGGGGAGGCTCAGGGCGTCCGTGACCACTCGCATGGCCTCGCGGGGCACATGGTGGAAGCGGTCTTGGACATCGCGCAGGATTTGCAGTAATTCAGTGGCCTCGCCGCCATGGCGGGCGACGATGTCCCGCAGGGCTTCGAGGTCGGCATCGGACAGACGCATAAGGGTCTCCTGTAGCGGCTTGCGTGGTTTCGAGACGGAACGGCGACGGGCGCGACGCTGTTTATGCGCGGGGCAGCCACCGGGCCAGTTTCGAGCGGGTTATCTACGCTGAATTCTATACCTTAAGTTTTAAGGACAGCGTATCCCCGCTTCCGGCAGGGTTATGACCATCACGCCTATCCAATTGATTTCGGATGAAAAATCCAGGCGGGCCTTGGGAAATGTAGATGGCTTATTTCGCCAGATTTTCCGCGTCTGGCGGAATGACGAAAAGATGATGGGCTAATTCAGTGAAATAGTGCCGTCCAGGCGGGTTGGCGCGTGGTTGGCCCGCGTCGGATTCGGGGGCGGGAATAGCGCGGGTGGGCTTGTCGGCATAGCCACGCCGCGCCTTCTTTTCCAGCCATTTATCCCGCTTGGCGAGCGCCCGTTCCTTGGTCTCGAACCAAGCGTCCCGGACAACGGGCCATCAGCCCGCCGTCAGCACTTCCTCGACCCGGCGCAAATCGCCCTCCGTGTCCACGCCCGCGTGCGGCGCCTCGTCCACAGGCAAGACCAGAATCCGTTCGCCTTGCCAGAGGATGCGCAGTTGTTCCAGCGCTTCCACCGCCTCCAATTGGGAGGCGGGCCAGTTCACATAGCGGCGCAGGAAGCCAGCGGAATAGGCATAAATGCCGATGTGGCGGAGCCAGGGGAAATCTTCCGGCAGCCGGGAATTCGCCGGGCCGAAGCCAAAGCTGTTCCGGCTCCAGGGGATGGGGGCGCGGCTGAAATAAAGGGCATAGCCGTGGCGGTCCAGCACGGTTTTCACCACTTGG
>NZ_JBTEKS010000370.1:0-4315 GCF_054333355.1 Methylomagnum sp.
GTTCTTGCGACATGCCTGCAAGAATACGAAGATCGGGATGGGTAGGCAAACAAAAACGCCGACCCGAGGGTCGGCGTTTCGCGCTCGATTGAGCCAGCCGCTTCGTTAGCCGCGGCGGCGGCGTTCGCCCGCCAGGACCAGTGCGCCCGCCATCAGCGTCAGTGCGCCGGTGCCGGAGATGGCGTCGATTTCGGGAACAACGGGCGGTTCGCCGCAGGTGCCGTTGTTGCCGCCGCTTGCGACGGTGCCGCTGCCGCCGCTGGTGCCCAGGCCGGAGCAGGCGGTGCCCAGCGTGTCGATGGAGATATCCAGCGCGGTAGTGGCCAAGCCGTTAATCCTAATCTGCACGGACGTGGCGGTGGCCTCGTTGCCCGCGATCTGCGAGAACAGGAAGTCCGCGTAGGCGGGCAGGACAAGACCACTGGCGAAGAGTACCGAGTTGGTGGTGATGTCGGTGAACGCTCCACCATTGATGGCGACACCGAATATACCGTTGAGGTCGGTCGCCGCCAGGGTAAGGCGGAAGGCATTCTGGGTGCCGCCCACGGTCAAATCGACAGGCCCACCCAGGTCGAAGTCGAGGATGGAGGTGCCGGTGACGCCGGAACCCTGGCTGTGGGCGTAGACGCCGGGGTTGGTGCTTGTGTCGATCTGCACATCGGTGAAATCGCCCGAGCTGGTGATGCTTACGTCGCGGCCATAACCACCGGACGCATTGCCTGCGGGATCGTTAGAAAGCACCGGAAGGGACACGCCAGCGCTGGCATCATAAGTGTCGCCATTGAAGTCATCGATTACCAATGCGTTGGCGGAGCCAGCGGCGAGGGTGGCCATGACGGCCAGGGGTAGTGTTAACTTTTTCATGTAGGGGTTCCTTCCTTGTTGTCTGGTTGCAGGTCCGACTTTTTCCAGAGAATGATCAAATCTTTCTCGGCCAGGATTAAAGCACCAACCATACCAATCGTGATAACGGATTGAAATAAATATGTTTTTTTTAACGGTTGTGCGGCTCATATAAGCCAGTTAGAGAAGGTGTAAAAAAAACTGACGTTGGGCCGGGCCTTTCAAATTGGCTTTTTTGTGGGCGCTTTGTTTGGGTTTGATAGCCACGATGGCGGCGGGCGGCTTCCGTCAATCTTCCCGTCCCAAGCCCTTGATGATGTAGCCCCCCGACTTCTCGTCGAACTCCAATTCCAGCAGCTTCCGCGCCTGGGCCTCTTCCAGCAGCTTCGCGAAGGTGCGGAAGCCATGGTAGGTCTCGTTGAAGCCCGGCTTCCGCCGCTTCAATGCCTGCTTGACCATCGACCCCCACACCTTTTCTTCTTCGCCCCGCTCCTTGAACAAGTCTTCGACCGTTTCCATCACCCAGTCCAGGGCTTGTTGATTTTTGTCATCATCAGTTTTTCTATCACTCGCCGGTGCCGCTAGCTTGGTGGACTTGCCCGCCTTCGACTTGCCCTTGCGTTGCCGTTTGGTCTCGGTTTCCCGCACCAGATCGTCGTAGAAAATGAACTCATCGCAATTGGCGATAAGCAGGTCGGATGTGGACTTCTTTACGCCGACCCCGATGACGATTTTGTTATTTTCCCGCAGCTTGCTGACTAGGGCCGAGAAGTCAGAATCACCGCTGATAATCACAAAAGTATCGACATGCGACTTGGTGTAACACAGATCCAAGGCGTCCACGACCATGCGGATGTCGGCGGAATTCTTGCCGGACTGGCGCACATGGGGAATCTCGATGAGTTCGAAGGCCGCCTCGTGCATGGACGCCTTGAATTCCTTGTAACGGTCCCAGTCGCAGTAAGATTTTTTGACAACGATATTGCCTTTCAGCAGCAGGCGCTCCAGCACCTTCTGAATATCGAAGGCGGAATACTTTGCGTCACGGACGCCCAGGGCGACGTTTTCGAAATCACAGAACAGAGCCATGATGCGGGTGGCGGAGGATTGGGGCATGGGATTATGACCGGGTTGGGATTCAGTAGAGGCCGTGCGGCAGAGATATAAAACGGGCTGTCCCGCGCTATTGAAGTGTAATGGTTTTGGAGTTTTTGCCCCGGGGATGAGGCGGGCCTGCTATGTCCCGGCTCTTTAGATAAATTAGGAGTTACGCGGCTTTTTGCTTGTAGTCCCGCCCCTTCGACTGCGCTCAGGACAGGCTTCAGGCGGCCATTTGCCGCCTGAAGGCGGGATTACGAACACTTTAAGGCATTGAATAACAAGAACTGCGCAAGTCCTAATAAATATAGATGGCGGTCGGGGAAAGCTTCATTTGATCGCCCTCACCCCAACCCTCTCCCAGAGGGAGAGGGGGCAAGATGTTCAATTTGTGACTGAACACAGTATAAGCTGCGGTTAGGCCAAGGCTTCCACAGAGTAGCGCACCCACAGGCGATGCTCCCCGCCCGGCGGGATAGCGACCACATCTTCCGCCGCGTTGGCGCTCTCCACGCAGACCATGCCTAAATAGCCCTCCTCGGTCATGTCCCCCATCTTCCGGGCTTTTTCATCCCAAGGATTCCACACCACGGTGGAGTGGCTGCCTTGCTTCTCGATGCGGAGGCGGCGGTGCAGGCCGGGATCCACGATCAGGCAGTCGGCGGCGGTGTTGAGATAAACGCGGTCGGTTTCCCCGGTGAAGGCGATGGCGCCCGCCTGCCGCTTACGCTGGCCACCCTCCACTTTGTCCAGGTATTCGCAGCCGTCCAAGCCTGCCACGCTGATGCCGCGCACATCGCTCACCGCGAAATAAGCGTGCAGCGCCTCGCCGATGACCACGGGGGCGTCCGTGGCGTTGCGGGTGAGGAGTTCGATTTCCAGCGCCGCGCCCAGGGTGTAGTGGATTTCCAGCGGCGTGGCGTGGGGCCATTGGGCCAGGCTGGCGTCGGTCGCGACCAGCCGGAAGCCGAGCCGGGTGGCGTCATCGTCCAGCGATTGCGCCTCGATAGGCTCCCAGGCAGTCGAGCGGGCAAAGCCGTGGGTCGGAAAACCGGACTCGCCCCGGTGCGGCCCGAACCAGGGCCAGCAGACCGGCACGCCGCCCCGCACCGACTTGCCCGGCCCGAATTTGGCCAGGGGCGACAGCCAGATGACTGGCGCTTGGGCGTGGGGGGTCCAGTTGAGCAAGTGGGCGCCTTGCAGGGCGATGGTGCCCGCGCACAAGGCGTTGCTGACTTCGACCACCGGCATTCCGTGCGGGCTGGTGGTGAAGCTGGCTGCTCCGGGGATGCCGAGGCGATGTTCTAAATCAAGGGCGTGGGCTGAGTCCATGTGTCCTCCGTGATGTGGGGGTAGGGCGGGCGCGGTCAAGGGAGGGAAGGTTAAGCGGATGGCCCGCCTAGGACAAGCGGGTAGTTTGTCGGCGGGGTTGTCCGCGATGATTTCTCCGAGCTTGAGCGCGCCGGTGTTTTTGCCGCCCCGAACCGGCGTCTGTCGGCGGGCGCCCGACAAATTGTTGGATATTTGCCATTTCAATCCTTGCGGTCCAGCGGCGCGGGCCAAGTCCAGCGCGGTTTGTTGGAGAAGGCCGATCCAGAAAACATCTGGCCCATAAATTGCTTGGGCACCTTTCATCGACATCCCGGCCATGACTTACCCAGAGGGAGGCACCCATGACCCCTGACACCCTGCTAGGCATCCTGATTTTATCCCTGATTCTCCTTCCTTCCGCTTGTATCGTCTGGAATGACATCCGCAAGGCCCGGCGCTTGTCTAGGATCAAGCAGAATCGTCGCCATTATTGGGGGGCGATGCGGTCATAATCATCGTCCGCGCCATGGGGAAGCCCGTGCTGATCGGCGGACATAAAAAAGCCCGGCCTAGGCCGGGCTTTTGCTGTTCTGAGCTTGGGATTTTGCCCCAAGGTTCGGATTTTCCTTCGGGAATCTTTGAATTCATGGAGGGTGATGGGATTCGAACCTACGGCCTACACATTACGAATGAGCAAAAAACTAAAAATGGCGACATCAAAAAACACAAAAGCAATTAAAATCATTGGCTTAGCCTAATTCTTATGCCGTGACTGCCCGCCGTTTGTTGTCTGCTTTTGTCCCTGAGTGCCCCAGGGCAATCGCGCTATCTCCCCCCTTGACAAGGAGTGAGATACATTGAGGGCTTTTTATGTTGCCTGACCCTCGCCCCTATTTTGCCGATTTGGTTGATCCTCGCCGGCAAACCAAGAACAAGCCACACAAGTTGAGCGATATCCTCATGATCGTGTTCTGCGCGGTTCTCGCGGGGATCGAGGGCTGGGTCGGCATGGAGGATTCCGCCATGGAAGAGGATGCCTGGTTTCGTGGCTTCCTGGAACTGC
>NZ_JBTEKS010000371.1:0-4311 GCF_054333355.1 Methylomagnum sp.
CCGATACCCATCTCGCTCATCGCCAGGAAAATACGAGAGAACAAGGATGAAAAACGCACCACGAGAGGCAAAGGATACCTCCGCGAACCCGTGGCCCCACGGCCACCCACCGCGCCGCCCCATGTCATCGGTTTGGTTGGGACGACTCAGCGGGGCGCCACTATGAATATGAACGCCGCCCCCGCGACCCAATTGCTGCTGGTGGACGACGACCGCATCGACCGTCTGGCCTGCCGCCGCGCCTTGGAGCAGTCCGGTTACGACTTCGCCGTCGTCGAGGCGGAGACCGCCGAGGACGGGCTGCGGCTGGTCCGCCAGCAACGCTTCGACTGCATCGTGCTGGACCACTACCTGCCCGACTTCAACGGCCTGGAATTCCTGACCGATCTGGGCGAAGCGGGCGACGAGCTGCCGGTGCCGGTGGTCATGCTGACTTGCGCCAACGATGCTTCGGTGGCGGTGCGGGCGCTCAAGCTCGGCGCCTCCGACTATGTGGTCAAGGACCTGGCGCGGAATTCTCTGGAATGGGTGCCAGCCATCATTTTGAAGACCCTGCGGGACCGGCGGGCGAAACAGGCACAACGGGAAGCCGAAGAGCAGCGCCGTAAAGCCGAAGCGAAGTTCCGCGCCCTGGTGGAACAAATTCCCGCCGTCACCTACATCGCCTCGCTGGAAAGCCCCGGCAAGCTGCTCTACGTCAGCCCCCAGGCCGCCAGCCTCGGTCATCCGCCGGAAGCTTGGCTGGACAACCCGGAGGGCTTGCTGCGCTGGATACACCCGGACGACCGGCAAGCAGTCATCGAACATTTCGCGGAGACTTACGAACTCCACGCGCCCCTGCGTTGCGAGTACCGGCTGGTGGGCGCCGACGGGCAGGCTCACTGGTTTCTGGACGAGGCCAACGTGGTGCGCGGCGAGGATGGCCGGTCACTGTTTCTGCAAGGCGTGCTGGTGGACATCAGCCGCGACAAGGCCCAGCAGGAAGAACTGCGCTATTACCGGCGGCGGCTGGAAAAATTGGTGACGAAACGCACCCGGCAACTGGAGCAGCAGAGCAAATTGCTACAGCTCGCCAATGCCCAGATGGAAGCGGAGCTGGCCGAGCGGAAACAAGCGGAAGCGGCCTTGCGGGCCAGCGAGTGGCGGTTCCGTTCGCTGTTGGAGTCCGCAGGCGAAGGCATCTTCGGGCTGGACCGGGAGGGCCGCTGCGCCTTCGCCAACCATGCCGCCGCCGCGTTGTTCGGCTACCTGCCCGAGAGCTTGGAAGGCCGCGACATGTTGACGATCCTGCGGACTCACCGGATGGACGGCGAATCTGCCAGCAGTGAAAACCCGCTCTACCGCACCTTGTTCCAGGGAATGCCCAGCCGTTATACCGAGACCATGCGGCGTTTCGACGGCAGCTCGTTCGCGGCGGAGTTCTCGGCCCAGCCCATCCTCTCGGACGTGGGCGGCATGGGGGCGGTGGTGGTGGTGCGCGATGTCAGCGAGGCCCACGCCCTGACCCAGAAACTGTCCTACGAGGCCAGCCATGACGCCCTGACCGGGCTGTTGAATCGGGTGGAGTTCGAGCGGCGGGTGTCGAAGGTCCTGACCGAGGCGCGGGAGAACCGCTCCGAACACGCGCTCTGCTTTCTGGACTTGGACCGCTTCAAGGCGGTGAACGACACTTGCGGCCACGCCGCTGGGGATCAGTTGCTACAAATGCTGGGGCGCTTGATGGAGGGCCGCTTGCGGCAAAGCGACACCCTGGCCCGGCTAGGCGGCGACGAGTTCGGCCTGCTGTTGGAGCACTGCCCCATCGAGCAAGCCTGGGTCATCGCCAACGAATTGCGGGAAGCCATCCACGCCTTCCGGTTCCCGTGGGGCGACCAGGAATTCTCCGTGGGCGTGAGCGTCGGCCTCGTCACCTTGAACGCGGCCAGCGACGATGTGGCCTCGGCCTTGAGGTCCGCCGACACCGCCTGCTATGTGGCTAAGAAGCGCGGACGCGACCGGGTGCATGTCACGGAACATCCGGCGGCTCCGATTTTCATCATCGACCCCGCCGCCACAACGCCTGTGGCCGGGAAGAAGCCGGAACGGCCCGGCGTCGAACCGCCGTCCCGGCCAGTGGCGCGAACCGGCACCCTGTTGGCGAATGCGTGAACGGCAAATGCGCTACGGGCGCGTGGCTTCTTCCAGCCAACGCAAAAAGGCCAGGGCTTGCTCGCGATTATCGCCGCACATTTCCGGCGAGGGCCTGAGTCCCGCGCAGCAGCGAGGGCGCTCCGGTTGGCCGAAAATCGCGCAACGGTAATCTTCGGTCAGTTGCACGCAGCGGATGCCCGCCGGTTTGCCGTTAGGCATTCCGGGAATGGGGGTGGAAATGGATAGCTCGATGCAGCAGGCACCGCAGGCGGGGCGACAATTCATGGCTATCGACCGGAAGTCGGTGGATTGGGTTTTTCGAGGCTTTTTAATCGTTTTCGCAAATAATATATGGCGACTGCTGAATACTCTCTTATGGGGACTTGAGAAATCGGCATGTCCCACTGATCGAGAATTTTTCTTACCTCGACAGATGTGCGGCTTCCCGGTTTTTGACTGAGCATATTATGAACCGCATCCCAAACGGCTTGTCTGTTTTTAACCAATCTGGATTGGTTTAGGTTAAGCACTTCGTTAAGTTGCCTATCAAATTCAGAATCGTCGGATTGAACTTTGCCATTGCCTAAATGCTGTATATGGTTTTCGATACGATGACTAACATTGGCCGGATTGTATTTCAGTTCTTTATTGCCTTTTCGAGTATCGCAAGTTTGCTGAGTATAGGGTTCGCCTTCATGCCCCAGACAGGCTCCCAGCATGTTTTGGTAATCCAGTTGTTCGTCGGGATAATTATCTTGGCAATGCCAATGTTCGACCTTCATTTGTTGGTCACTGATTCGCCTCATGCAGTATGCACAAAGATAGCCCTGCTCTCGAAGTAGTTGCTCCCGGATGGCTTGCTTGACGGCAGTGAATAGCGGGCCATCATATACGGCATCTGGCTTACAACGATATTCCTCTAAAGCTTTTGGCTCCTGCCGTTTGCTGATTGCCCTCACGAGTCTGAACCTTCATCCAACATGAATATCATGGATTCCGCCCGGATTAATTCGGGAATATCGCCATGCAATTCATGTTTCATTTTTCCGACTAATCCTTTGGCTGCCTGAAAGTCATCCCGGTCGATAAGTTCAAACAGTTTGTCGAGTTGCTCTTGAACGCCGCGATTACGGGTTAAGGTTTCGCCATCGGGCCGCATTAATTCATCGAGAATTTCATTGCTGCTTAAGCCTTTGGCTTGGGTGGGAATCGAGTAAGTCAGGCCATCTTCATCTTGGGTCAACAGGCGGATTTGGCGGGGTTCAGCTTCGCCCAATACTTGGGGGGAATGGGTGGAAACGACGAATTGGCAGTTTGGGAATGTGCGGGTTAGGTTTGCTAAGATAGTGCGTTGCCAAGCGGGGTGGATATGTAGGTCGATTTCGTCGATTAGGACGATGCCCTCGCCTTCCAAAGGATTTTCTCTATTAGGGTTGGCGATGGCAAGCCGACGCGCTAAATCACCGATTAGTGCAATTAGGCATTTTTCCCCATCTGACAATTGGTCAAAACGGATTTCGACGCCATATTTCTCCACCCACATTTCAGATGGTAATAATCTGATAGACAAGCTTTTAAATTCTGGTAAAAAGCTTTGTATGGCGTTACGAACAGATAAAAGGTGGCTGTCTTGAGTGTAGTTTGAAACGATGCTTTTTATATCAGCACCTTCGCTCAACACCTCTTTTTCTATTTGGCCATATTCCGCTCTTGGCAAATATTTCTTGTTTTTTGTCGCTCTTCCCATAAGGTAAAGCATTAAATCACGCCTAGTTCCATCCTCAAGATTATCACGACTTCGGAACCATTCAAAAAACCGCTCAAAATCCACCGATCCAACCAACGAGTTATCCCATGCGGATAACAGGTTAAATTCATCGAGCCGACGACGCCGCAGAGAAACATTTATAACATTACGATTAACAGGATAGTATATAAATATTGGAAGATTGCATTTTTCTTGTGAACCAGAAATTCTCTCTTGGATCGTTTTTGCGTAGTTAGAAAGCACGCTCAATTCCGTAGAGCAAGCTGGCTCCGCATGACCCTCTTTAGTTTTCACCAATTGCCAATACAAGTTTTCCGGCGAATCAGCCTCAGCCCGAATCCGCGCAAACCCCGCCGAATTATGAATGGATAACTCCGAAATCTGCTGCCCCGACCCACCCGCCCGCCGCACCC
>NZ_JBTEKS010000372.1:0-4305 GCF_054333355.1 Methylomagnum sp.
TTCATATATAAAGCGGAGTTTAGTTTCACTCAAGGTTTCGAGGCTCACAATGTCCAGAACGTGCCAAGTGACGGGTAAGCGCCGTATTGTAGGCCATAACGTCTCCCACGCTAATAACAAGACCAAGCGCATCTTCAATCCCAACCTGCACGAGCGCCGGTTCTGGGTGGAAAGCGAGAGCCGCTGGGTGCGTCTCAAGGTGTCCAGCAACGGCCTGCGTACCATCGACAAGCGCGGCATCGACGCCGTCTTGGCGGACATGCGCAAGCGCGGCGAAAAATTCTGATTTTGAGGGTAAACGACCATGCGCGACAAAATCAAACTGGTATCCACCGCGGGCACCGGCCATTTCTACACGACCACCAAGAACAAGAAGACTAAGCCGGAAAAGATGGAGATCAAGAAATTCGATCCCGTCGTCCGCAAGCATGTGGCGTACAAGGAAGCGAAGATCAAGTAATTCGCGCCGGAACGGGATGGCGATGATTGGACAGCCAAACGCCATAACCACTGCCCTTGGAAGATTCTGGCGGGCCTTGCGGGCGATCACGGGGGATGACGCCTATGAACGCTACTTGGCCCACTGGCACGCCCGCCACGTTTCGGAAGGTGGCCTTCCCCTAAGCCGCAAAGCTTTTTACGAAGCGGAAACCCAACGCCGCTGGAGTGGCGTGAAGCGCTGCTGCTGAGATCGAAGGCATCCCACCGCATCACGCGGCGGGATGCGCGGGTCGGCTAAATTACAAGCTGCCCTTGATCCGCTCGTAAGCCGTCTTGATTTCCTCGCCCAGCATCTTCACGCTGGTCCAGACATCTTCCGAGGCATCCTTCGCCTCCCCCGTCACGGTGTCCAGCTTGGCCTTCATCTCCTCCAGCTTGGACTCGGTCTTCTCCCATTCCTCCTTGGCTTCCAGCTTCGCCAAGCCCAGCTGCACCAGCAATTCATCCCGTTGCTGCAATAAGCCATCCCGGAACCTTTCAAACTCCTCTTGAACATTCATTGCCATATCCTCTTAGCTTAGGCCGATGGAATCGCCACCCGGCGCGGCACACGACCGGCGTAGGCCGGACGCGCCGCCCACGCTGAGTGGGCGGGCAGAAGCATAGCAAGCCTTGGGATGTGGCGTCCAAGCCACCGCCGCGCCACGCCGCCCGCGCCGCCGGTATAATCCCGCCATCCCGAACCCGCCGCATCCCGTCGGCTGATTGCCGTCACGACATCTCTGCCACACAACCCCAACCAATAAGCGCGATGGATTCCGAACCGAAAGCCCCCGCCAGCAGCCTGGCGATTTACCGCCGACTGCTGAGTTATACCGCACCCTACTGGAAAATGTTCGTGGTCTCGGTGATCTCGATGGTCGCCTACGCCTCCATGGGACCGGCGCTCGCCAAGCTGCTCCAGCCCCTCATCGACGGCAGCTTCGTGAACAACGACCCGGAAATGCTGCGGCAGGCGCCGTTTATTCTGGTGGGCCTATCGCTGGTGCGGGGCATCGCCGGGTTCGGCAGCGATTATTGCTCCGGCTGGGTGGGGCGGCGGATCATCGCCGACCTGCGCCGGGACATGTTCGGCCAGTTCCTCAACCTGCCCTGCGGCTATTACGACGGCTCGTCCTCCGGCCAGTTGCTCGCCAAGCTGCTCTACAACACCGAGCAGGTGGCGGAATCCCTGAACAAAGGCCTGGTGGCGGTTTTCAAGGACGGGCTGACCATCGTCGGCCTGCTGGCGCTGATGGTGTACCAGAACCTCCAGCTCTCCATGGTGTTCATGGTCCTGGGTCCGGTCCTCGCCTTCGGCATCCGGCTGGTGAGCAAGCGCTTCCGCAAGATCAGCAAGCGCATCCAGGAATCCATGGGCAATGTGGGCCATGTGGCGCAGGAAGTCATCGACGGGCAGCGCATCGTCAAAGTGTTCAACGGCAAGGAATACGAGGCGGAGAAGTTCCACTTCGAGAACGAGCGCAACCAGCGGCGCCAGATGAAGCTGATTGTCACCGACGCCGTGAGCGGCTCGATCATCCAGTTGATCTACATCAGCGGCTTCGCCGCCATCCTGTACGTGGTGTCGCTGGAGCCGGTGCGCAGCACCATCACCCCCGGCAGCCTGATCTCGTTCATCGCCGCCATGGCGATGCTGTTGAGTCCGATCAAGCGCGTCACCAACCTCGCGAGCACGCTGCAACGGGGCATCGCCGCCGGCGAGAGCATCTTCGAACTGCTGGACGTGGCACGCGAAGAGGACGCGGGCGGCGCCGAACTCAGCGCCGTCGAGGGGCGCATCGAATTCCGAAACGTCAGCCTGAGCTACCGGGAAGGCGGCGAAACCGTGCTTAGGAACATCGACCTGGACATCGCGCCGGGCCGGACCATCGCCCTGGTGGGCCACTCGGGCAGCGGCAAGACCTCCCTGATCCGCCTGCTGCCGCGCCTCTACGACGCCACCGGCGGGCAAATCCTGGTGGACGGCCGCGACATCCGCGAATTCACCCTGGAAAGCCTGCGCCGCCACATCGCCTATGTGGGCCAGGAAGTCATCCTGTTCAACGACACGGTGGCCAACAACATCGCCTATAGCTGCCGGGGCAGCGCCTCGCCCGAGCAAATCCGGGAAGCCGCCCGCGCCGCCCACGCGCTCAACTTCATTGAGGAGCTGCCGCGGGGCTTTGAAACCATCGTCGGCCAGCAGGGCGTGATGCTGTCCGGCGGGCAGCGCCAGCGCATCGCCATCGCCCGCGCCCTGTTGAAGAACGCCCCGATCCTGATCCTCGACGAGGCCACCTCGGCCCTGGACGCGGAATCCGAACGGAATGTGCAGGCCGCGCTGGAAGTCTTGATGCAGAACCGCACGACCCTGGTGATTGCCCACCGGCTTTCCACCATCCAGAACGCCGACCGGATTTACGTGCTGCGGGACGGGCGCATCGTCGAACAAGGCAGCCACGACGAGTTGCTGCATGCCCAATCCCAATACGCCGAGCTTTACCGCTTTCAATTCGGGCACCAGTCGACCTGACGGCAAGACACATCCCACAAATGTATTAATAAGGTTCCGGGGTGATATTGCGGATTTAGCGGATTCAGCCTATGTTGCAGCGCTCAGGAGTCATCCCCCACGGGCAACCTGAACCTGCACCCATGGCCACCCTGGGGCGGGGACGAACTACTTGGTTTGATTGATTGCGGCGACAACGATAAACCGGATAAAACTCATGGCACCATTACCCTTCGTGATAACACTGGCCTGCACGGGCTACCTTGTCCGTGAATTGCTCAAGACAGTCGACGAAATCAACCGGGCAAAACACCCTGCCCCGCCGCCCTCGCCGCCCTCCGCTCCCCCTTTGCTGACCGCCGAGGCGCCGCCCGCTCCGTGCGAAACCGCAGCGGCTTCCGCCCCGGCCAAGACGGAAGCAGCGGTCCCAATCCTGACCAAACCCGCGCCCCTGGCGAAGGTTGCCGCGAGTTCGCGGCTCCGCAATCCCGTCACGGGCGAAACCGCGACCGTTTCGAGCAATTATCAGTTCGCCAAGCGGTGGATCAAGCAAGCCCTGGTCACCGAAGGATTACTGGACCACATATATCAACAAAAGGAGCTGGATAAGGCCGTCCGGCAACGAGCCGCACAAGCCTTGAACCAGCTACGGTCGCTGGACAAATACCAGCCTTAGGCGATTCCCGAAAGCGATTGCCCCGCAAGAGGCTCGTAGTCCCGGCTTCAGCCGGTCCAGCACCGGCTTAGGATCGTCTCGAACCGATATTGCGGACTCAGCCGATTCAGCCTATGTTGTGGACGCTTGGGGCTTGATTTGGTGGAGACGCCGCCCGCCCTAACACGCTATAGCAATCCGCCATCCAAAATTAAAAATAATGGAGAGAGGTTATGACAGGATTATTGTTCGTGCTTACACTGGCCTTCGCGGGATATGTCGTCCGCGAAGTATTCAGGACAGTCTCAGAAACCAGTAACGCTAGGCGACATGCCGCAGTGGCGACGCCATCCACCGCCACCGCGTCCCCCACCCCGGTCGCAGCGGAGGAAGAAACCGTAATAGCCCCCGCCGCCGAAGTGGCGACAGAAACCGCTCCGCCCGAAGCCGCGGAAGAAACAACGATCACGGCGGCAGTCCCGACCGAAGCCGCGGCGGAAGCCGCCAAACCGACGGAACCCGCCCCAGCGCCAGCGGCGGAGCGCGGCGCCAACCTGCGTAATCCCGCCACGGGAGAAATCGCGGTGATCCCCACCAACTATCGCTTCGCCAAGAAGTGGATCAAGGAAGCCCTGGTGGCGGAAGGATTGCTGGA
>NZ_JBTEKS010000373.1:0-4285 GCF_054333355.1 Methylomagnum sp.
CCCCCCCCCCCCCCCCCACGGCTTTGAATCCCTCACCGCCCCCGCAAAAACAACCCATTCAATTCCTTCAAGCTCAATTCCACCCAGGTGGGCCGACCGTGATTGCATTGGCCGCTGCGTTCGGTGGCTTCCATTTCCCGCAGCAGAATATTCATTTCCGGCACCGTCAGTTTGCGGTTGGCCCGCACCGAGCCATGGCAAGCGACGGTCGCCAGCACCGCGTTCAGGGTTTCTTCCACGCGGGCGCTGTGGCCGTGCTGATTCAAATCGGCCAGCACATCGCGCACCAACTGTTCGCCGTCGGTCTCACCCAGCAAGGCGGGCAGCGCCCGCACCAGCAAGGTATCCGGGCCGATGCGCCCGACCTCCAAACCCAGCGCCGCCAAGGTGTCCGCCGCGTCCACCGCCAAATCGGCCTCGGCCTCGCTGACCTTGAGGCGGATCGGCAAGAGCAAGGGCTGACTGGGTACGGGTCCGGCTTGATGCTGGCGCTTCAACTTTTCGTAGGTCAGGCGCTCATGGGCGGCGTGGGCGTCCACCAGAATCAAGCCCTTGGCGCTCTCCGCCAGAATGAACGCGCCGTGCAAATGGGCGAGGGCGTAGCCCAACGGATGTTGGCTTGCTTCGTCCCGGTTCGTTTCGCAGACGGGCAGCGCCGTCGGCGTTTCGGTTGAAGGCCGGGGGACGGCGTACAAATCGGTGTAGTCCCGCATCACATCGGCCACTTTCAAGGGTAGCGAGGTTTGCCGGTGAGCGCTGGACGAAGACGAGGCGGGCGCAGACATCCGCAGGGGAGGGCGATACGACGCGGCTTCTCCTTCATCCCGCGGGGCGGGCGGGGCCGGGGCGGGTGAAGGTGCGGGCGTTTCGAAAGCCACGGGAATTTCCCCCTCCGTCGCCGTGCCCGCTTTCGCCCCGCCCAGTACCCGGTACAGGCTGCGGAACAGGAAATCATGCACCAGCCGCGATTCGCGGAACCGCACTTCCAGCTTGGCCGGATGGGCGTTCACGTCCACCAAGGCCGGGTCGAGTTCCAGGTACAGCACATAAATCGGTTGCCGCCCGTGGTAAAGCACATCCTGATACGCCTGCCGGATGGCGACGCTGACCAGCTTGTCCCGCACCAATCGGCCATTCACATAGAAGAACTGCATGTCAGCCTGACTGCGGGAATAGGTCGGCAGCCCAATCCAGCCAGACAGCCGCAACCCGGCGGCGGTCACGTCCACCGACAGGCTTTGCTCCAAGAAGTCATCGCCCAGCAGCGCGGCCAGCCGCCGTTCGATGTCGGTCTGGGTCGCCGCTGGCCGGAGATCCAGCACATGGCGCTGGTTGTGGGTCAGGGCGAAGCCCACGTCGAAGCGGGCCAGGGCCAGCCGCTTGACCAGGGTCTCGATGTGCTGGAATTCGGTCTTCTCCGAGCGCAGGAATTTCCGCCGCGCCGGGGTGTTGTAGAAGATGTCCCGCACTTCCACGGTGGTGCCTTCCGGGCTGGCGGCGGGCTGGATGTCGAAATCAATTTCGCGGCCATCGGCCCCGACCCGCCACGCGCAGCGCTCGCCCCGCGTCCGGGAAACCAGGGTGAGCCGCGACACGGAACTGATGCTGGGCAAGGCTTCGCCGCGAAAGCCTAAAGTAGCGACGTGTTCCAAGTCATCCAGACTGGCGATTTTGCTGGTGGCGTGGCGGGAGAGGGCCAGCGGCAGTTCGTCCTTGGCGATGCCCAGCCCATCGTCGCGGATGCGCAGGAGCCTGAGGCCGCCTTGTTCCACCTCGACCTCCACCGAGCGGGCGGCGGCGTCGAAGCAGTTCTCCACCAACTCCTTGACCACCGAGGCGGGCCGTTCGACCACCTCGCCGGCGGCGATTTGATTGATGAGTTGCGGGGGAAGCAGGCGGATGGGCATGGGTGGGAAAGCGATTGCGCGGGTAGACGGGGCGACATTCTACCCAATCATTCACTCAGGTAGAGTGGGTTAGGTGCCCTCGGACAGTCTGGGATTTTATGGAAGAGCTTCATGCGCCGTAACCCACCCTCCCAATCAGCATGGTGGGTTACGGCGCACGGCGAATTCAACACAGGACCATGATTCGTGCGGATGTGCGCCTAACCCACCCTACAAAAATCAGCCAACGGTGCCGACCGCTCACACCAACGCCAACAAACTCCCCGCCAGCACCATCCGCACCTCCCGTGGACTGAGCGGATGCTCGGTCAGATAGCTTTCATTGCGGGTCAGGTTGATGACCGTGATCCGCCGCCCCTGCTGAATGGCTTGCCGCACGTCGACTATGAGCAGCGTATCGTCGCGATGGATGCGTCCCCAATCGGACGGCTCGACAAACACCAGCGGCAACAACCCGAAATTGCTCAGGTTCTGCAAATGAATCCGGGCGAAGCTTTTGGCGATGACCGCCTGAACGCCCAGATAGCGCGGCGCTAAGGCGGCGTGTTCGCGGCTGGAACCCTGACCGTAGTTTTCGCCGCCGATGATGAATGAGCCGGTTTGCTGATGCTCGATGGCCCGCAGGTAATAGCCCGTGTCCACTTGGCTGAACGTGAACCGGGCGATTTCCGGGATATTGCTGCGGAACGGCAGGACGTTGGTGCCCGCTGGCAGGATTTCATCGGTGGATATATTGTCGCCGACCTTGATAAGCGCTGGCCCTTTCAACAATTCCGGCAAGGGTGCCAGGACGGGCAAGGGCTGGATGTTCGGGCCTTTTTGCAAGGCCACCGGCTCGCCGGGCGGGGCGGGCGGCTCCAGCATCTCGGTATTGAGGCGCAGGGTTTCCGGCTCCTCGAAGCGGGGATAGGGCATCCCGAGCGTGCGCGGGTCGGTGATGACGCCAGTGAGGACCGAGGCGGCGGCGGTTTCCGGGCTGCACAGATACACCTGATCGTCGCGGGTGCCGGAGCGGCCCGGAAAATTGCGCGGCACGGTGCGGAGGCTGATCCGGCCCGAGGCGGGTGCCGCGCCCATGCCGATGCAGCCGCCGCAGCCCGCTTGGTGCAGGCGGGCGCCCGAGTGGATCAGCTTAACGATCAAGCCCAGGTCGAACAGGTTTTCCAGGATTTGGCGGGAGGTGGGCGTGATGTCGAACGAAACCTCGCCGGAGACTTGGCGGCCCTCCATCATTAACGCCGGGATGGCGAAATCCCGCAGCCCCGGATTAGCCGACGAGCCGATGTACGCCTGATAAATGGGCCTGCCCGCCACGTCCCGCACCGGCACGACATGGCCGGGGCTGGACGGCAGGGCGATGAGCGGTTCCAGGCGGGATAGGTCGATTTCGTCATGCTCGTCATAATCGGCGTCCGGGTCGGCTTGCCATTCCGTCCAGGCGTCCTCGCGGCCTTGGGATTTCAGGAACTTCCGCACCGCCCCGTCGGACGGAAACACCGTGCTGGTCGCGCCCAATTCCGCGCCCATGTTGGCGATGACGTGGCGGTCCATGGCCGTGAGGCCCGCCAGCCCCGGCCCGTAATATTCGACGATCCGGCCCAGTCCGCCCTCGACGCCGTGCCGCCGCAGCATTTCCAGGATCACATCCTTGGCGCTGACCCACTCGGGCAAGACGCCGATCAGCCGGACGCCCAACACTTTCGGCATCCGCAAATGAAACGGCTGGCCCGCCATCGCCAAGGCCACTTCCAGCCCGCCCGCGCCAATCGCGAGCATCCCGAGCGAACCGGCGGCGCAGGTGTGGCTGTCCGAACCCAGCAGGCTCTTGCCCGGCACGCCGAAGCGCTCCATGTGGACCGGATGGCTGACGCCATTGCCGGGTCGGCTGTACCACACGCCGAACTTGCGGCAGGCACTCCGCAAGAACAGATGGTCGTCGGCGCTCTTGTAGTCCACTTGCAAGATGTTGTGGTCCACATATTGGGCCGACAGTTCGGTGCGGACCCGGTCCAAGCCCATGGCCTCCAGTTCCAGCATGACCAGGGTGCCGGTGGCGTCCTGGGTGAGGGTTTGGTCGATCTTGAGGGTGATTTCCTCGCCGGGCACCGGCTGGCCCTCGACGAGGTGGGATTCGATGAGCTTCTGGGTGAGATTGTGGGGCATGGTGGTTCTCCATCCGGGGAGAGGGGGATTCCGTTTAGACCCCGCCGCCGACTGGGAAGTTACGGCTGTGGGAGCGGGCTTCAGCCCGCGATCTTCGGTGTGCGCCACGCTCCGATAGTGCGATTCGGGCCTCCCTGCCCGAATCGCCCTCTCCGCGGGCGGTTATTGCCTTCGGCGGCCCCGGACGCCCTGCGTTCACCCGTCCCGACCCAACA
>NZ_JBTEKS010000374.1:0-4242 GCF_054333355.1 Methylomagnum sp.
TAGATTGGTTTCTGGCTCATCCCAAAATAGGGTTTCCCCCTTCATTTGAATAAGGCCGTGACGAATGAAATACGGCAAGATGGCGAGTTTGCGAACACCCTCGGCCAAAAGCGGTGTCTCCAATTTATTGCCATCTTTTTCGACAAAAATCAGCCGCCTGCCCTCTAACGCCAAATATCCACCAAGCTTATCTTCAATCTCACTAATAATATCTAAATTTGGAGGATTATTTAGTTCTGGAAAGTCAAAATTGCGCGCCATATCCTTGTATGTAGCATCAAGCTTGATCTTATACTGCTCTAAAAGTCCGCTAAGCCCTTCATAAAAGGAAACGATTTCCTTGCTTGGTAAAAATATTGATTTTGGCACAAAGGAATTTACAGCAGCCGTTTCTGGAATGATAGACGCATCAAGCGAGGCATTTGTGGCAAGCTCTATTTCTTCGCCACTTTGAACAATCAGCTCCCATAGCAAGGATTCTGTAAGGCTCCCGAAAGGAAATTGTTTGCTCAACTCCCTGCGCTCATTTTCTGTTGCAATAAGAATAGTTGGTATAAATGCGGTGACTTCAGATTTTAATTTTGACCGCTGCTTATTGCGACGAACAAGTTTAGCCAGATGATCTGGTTGAAATAGATTCAATAGTCGCTCTTCAAAATAAACTTCAGCCCGTTTGCGAGATAATACCGAGCGGTTGAGCATCAAATCCGGCCAAGCCCGATTCAAACAATAAGCCGCTTTCAGCAAATGCGTTTTCCCCGTCCCATTCTCCCCCACAATCACATTAATGCCGGGCGAAAACTCAAACTGCGCCGACGAAAACACCGTGAAATTTTCCAAAGACAAGGATTTAAGCATGGGTTTGATCGCTCCTAATCAACCATCCGACCGAACATGGCCGGAAAAACGAATTTTCTGCAAGGTGGCGTTTTCCGATACAAGCGGGCATTCCGGGGTTTTTGCCAAAGGCCATATATCCGGGTTGCGCTTAGTTTCAAGCTGTTTTAGATCGTCAATGATCCGGTCAATATCGAAGCCGAAACGAGCCGCGTGTTCCTGTCGAGCCGCGTGGATTTCCTCAATGATTTCGTCAGTGAATGACGCCACTGTCTTCTCCCAGTAATTCTTCGGGGGTGCAAATGAAAGGTATCGTCAGATTCCATTGAAGCAAGCATTCCGCGATATGGGCCTGAATAATGGGGTTGACGATATGCTTGAAATTCCAAGTCAAGATAAAGTCGATTCCATGCGCGGCGGCAATCGCAATATGCAAGGCGTCCTCGGCCACTTTGGCGGGTATGAAACCACGCTGGACCAAATCCCTCGCCACATCCCGAACGGTGTTTCCAATTTCCAGCCTGGGAATTCCCTCGGTTATTTCTAGGCGTTGCTGAGCGGCTTCCGCATCGCCTTTTGAGCACTCTAGCAATACCAGTTCGGAAACCCGCAAATCATATTTGAAGCGCTCTCTTTCCCACCAATCCCGAGTGACCTGCTGATGGGCCGCACCGACAATAGTACGGCTGGGTCGGGCGGTCAGATAGCTGATAAACGGAGTTTCGAGATAAACGGTCTGCATTGGTTTGGGAGTCAAGGTTTTGATAAGTAATGGGTTTTCAACTATCCGAAGTCACCCGCAATACTTCCTCAATCGTCGTCATCCCCATCACCGCCTTCCGCAATCCATCCTCGTACATGGTGCGCATCCCCTCCTGCAAGGCTTGCTCCTCGATCTGCCGGGCCTGGGCGTGGCTCATCACCAAGCGGCGTAGGTCGTCGCTCATCACCAAAAACTCCGTAATCGCCAACCGCCCCCGATAACCCGCCCCGCCGCATTCGGCGCAGCCCTTGGCGCGGTGCAAAACCACGTCGCCATGATCCGTGAACCGCCACAGGTTCAGCTCCGCCACCATTTCCGACATGGCCTCATAAGGCTCCTTGCAATGAGGGCACAGCCGCCGCACCAAGCGCTGACCGAGAATGCCATTTACGGTGGAGGTGATGAGGTAATCCTCCAAGCCCATGTCCATCAAGCGGGTCACGCCGCCCGCCGCGTCGTTGGTGTGCAGGGTGGACAGCACCAAGTGGCCGGTGAGGGCCGATTGCACGGCGATGCGGGCGGTTTCCAGGTCGCGCATTTCGCCGATCATGATGACATCCGGGTCTTGCCGGACGATGGAGCGCAGGGCGCTGGCGAAGGTCAGGCCGATCTGCGGCTTGGTCTGAATCTGGTTGACGCCTTCGAGCTGGTATTCCACCGGGTCTTCCACGGTGATGATCTTCCGCTCCGGCGTGTTGATCTTGTGCAGGGCTGTGTAGAGCGTCGTGCTTTTGCCGCTGCCGGTGGGACCTGTGATGAGGATGATGCCGTGGGGCAGTTCCAGCACGTTCATGAAGCGCTTTAGCCCGTCGCCCTCGAAGCCTAGGGCGCCGAAGTCGAACTTGATGCTGTCCTTGTGCAGCAAACGGATGACCACGCTCTCGCCGTGCATGGTGGGCGTGGTGGAAACGCGCAGGTCCAGTTCCTTGCCCTGCACTTGCAGCTTGATCCGGCCATCCTGGGGCAGGCGGCGCTCGGCGATGTTGAGCTTCGCCATGATCTTGATGCGGGAAATCACGGCGGCGGTGGAGCGCACCGGCGGGGCTTGCTCCTCGCGCAGCACGCCGTCCACCCGGAATCTGACTTTCAACCGCTGCTCGAACGGCTCGACGTGGATGTCCGACGCCCGCGACTCCACCGCCCGCTGCATGATGAGGTTCACCATGCGGATGACTGGCGCTTCCGAGGCCAGGTCTTTCAGATGCTCCACGTCGGCCTCGTTGACGTCCTCGTCGCTGCCGAAGGTCTCGACGATTTCGCCCATCAAGGTCTTGCCCGCGCCCAACTGGGTTTCCAGCGCCCGGTCGATTTCCGAGCCCAGCCCCACGCGGGCTTTCACCGGCTTGTCGCAGGCCAGGGCGAGTCCATCCAGCAAATCCTGGTCGAACGGGTCGGTCATGGCCACCACCACTTCATCGTCATTGGCCGCGATGCCGATGAGGTGGTTCTCCTTGAGGAAGCGGGTGGAGACGGTCTCGGGCAGGGGCGAGGCGTCCGGGAAATCCTCCGGTCCCACCAGCGGCAGGCCGCTCACATCGGCCAGGATTTCCGCCGCGTCGCGCTCCGCCACCAGCCCCAGCTTGAGCAGCAGGGCGGGTATGCGGGAATCGTCGGTCTGCGCCGCGAGGCGCCGGGCGCGGACCACTTCGGCCTCGCGGATTTTGCCCCGTGCGACCAGTTCTTGGCCGAAGCGTTCGTAGGGCAGGGCGGGCGGCGGGGATTCGATGTCGGGGGTGTCTTGGAATACGGTAGCCAAGGCGGTGTCTCGTGGGGTTGGCGAGGAATTGATGGCGTGTGGGAGTGGGCTTCAGCCCACGATTTAGTGACCGTTCGTGGGCTGAAGCCCGCTCCCACAGTGCTGAATCGGTCTTGAAGAAGCTTTAAGGGCAAGGCGAGGCGGGATATTGTTGCCATAAGCGCCCCGAATATTACACCAAAACAATTGCCCATCCCCGTGACCGCTCAATATCATGGACCTTTCCGCAACCACTTGGATGGATAGCTCATGAACGTACTCCCCTCGGAAATTTTCCGGCGTTTCCAGGATCAGGGACTCATCGTCCGCCACGCGGGCGAAGACGGTCCCATTCACCGCATCGCCCCGGTGGAGGAAAGCGGGGCGGGCGATTTGGTGTTCGTGGATCACGCCAAATATCTGCCCCAAGTGCGCGAGCGGAAACCCGCCGCGGTCGTGACCACCGAAGCCATCGCGGCGGAATTGGGCGAAGCGGAAGGGCTGGCCCTGCTCATCGCGCCCAATGTGCGGCTGGCCCATGCCCTCGTTAAGCAAGCCTACGCCGACCGCGATGTCCGCGCCACGGAATGGCCCCGGGTCCACCCATCGGCGGTGGTTCACGAGAGCGTTCAAGTACCCGACGACGCGGTCATCGGTCCCGGCGCGGTGGTGGGCGCGGGCGCGAGTTTGGGGGCGCGGGTGGTGCTGATGGCGAATTGCGTGGTCGAGCGGGGCGCGTCCATCGGCGCGGGCACCGTCATCCATCCCAATTGCGTGGTGGGCTACGGCTGCGAAATCGGCGCCGACACCATCCTCAAATCCGGCTGCGTCATCGGCGCCGAGGGCTTCGGCTTCGCCCAGGACCAGCATCGGCGCAATTACCGCATTCCCCAGACCGGCAGGGTCA
>NZ_JBTEKS010000375.1:0-4221 GCF_054333355.1 Methylomagnum sp.
ATTCGGCGGTGATGCTGCACCTCGCCATGAAGGCGTTCCATCCCGGCAAGCCGCCGTTTCCGCTGCTGCATGTGGACACGACGTGGAAATTCCGGGAAATGATCGCCTTCCGCGACCGCATGGCGCACGACCTGGGATTCGATCTGATCGTTCACATCAACGAGGAGGGCGTGGCGCAGGGGATTGGGCCGTTCACCCATGGCAGCGAGAAGCACACCGACGTCATGAAGACCGAGTCGCTCAAGCAAGCCCTAGCCAAGTACCAGTTCGACGCGGCCTTCGGCGGGGCGCGGCGCGACGAGGAGAAGTCCCGCGCCAAGGAGCGGGTCTATTCATTCCGCGACCGCAACCACCGCTGGGATCCTAAGAACCAGCGCCCGGAGCTGTGGAACGTGTTCAACGGCAAGGTCAACAAGGGCGAGAGCATCCGGGTGTTCCCCCTCTCCAACTGGACCGAGCTGGACATCTGGCAGTACATCTATTTGGAAAGCATCCCCATCGTGCCCCTGTACTACGCGGCCATGCGCCCGGTGGTGCAGCGCGGCGGCACCCTCATCATGGTGGACGACGACCGGATGCCGCTGGAACCGGGCGAGGCGCCGGAAATGAAGATGGTCAGGTTCCGCACCCTGGGCTGTTATCCCTTGACCGGCGCGGTGGAATCGGAGGCGGCGACGCTGCCGGACATCATCCAGGAAATGCTGCTCACCACCACCTCGGAACGGCAGGGCCGACTCATCGACCACGACCAGGCCGCGTCCATGGAGAAGAAGAAGAAAGAGGGGTATTTCTGACCGGCGGGGGGGGGAGATAACCTTTATCCTCGCGAATCTGATCGAAATGGAGCATTCTATGAAAAGCGCGATTTGGATAATTTTCGACTTGGGCGTTCGGGGCGATTACGAAGGTATTTATACTTGGCTCGATCAACATGGCGCCAAAGAATGCGGCAATAGCGCGGCGTTTCTCAATTACGAATATTCTGGCGAGCTTCTCAGCGCACTGAAAGCCGACCTGGAGGAATCCATTCAGGTTTCCAAGAAAACCCGGATTTATGTCGCGTACAGCGATCTCGAAACAAAAAAAGTGAAGGGCCAATTCATTATCGGCGGACGCAAGGCATCTCCATGGGAGGGATATGCCGTGCGAGTCAGCCAAGTGGACGCCGACGAGAGCTGATGCGTGGAATATGCCCTTGTAGACACGGGCGTTTGGTATGGAATGTTCGACCGACGTGACGCGCATTTTGAGGAGGCCCAGGACAAAATCGAAGTATTAGAATTATTCCAACCGGTTTTGCCTTGGCCGACGGTGTACGAAACCCTGCGAACCCGATTTGTCAGAAACAGGCTCGCCTTGCAGCGATTTGAGGATTATCTGAAATCCCCCAGCATCATTTATCTGGATGACGCGCCATACCGGGACGAGGCGTTTGAGCTATCGTTGCAATCGTCCTTGCGAGAAGGCCGTCCCCTAAGCATGGTGGCTTGTTTGATTCGGCAGATACTCAAGGACGAGAATGCCAATATAAGTTATCTTGCCACGTTTAACGCTCCCGATTTCGCAGACCTTTGCGCTATTCGTGGGATAGATATTATTTGACCTGGGGGGCACTGGACGGGGGCATTGGCCCGACCTACGGATGAGCCACCGGCGCGGTGTCCGGCTCCGGTTCGGTGAACGCCCAGTCGATGACCAAGGCGGGCAGGACGTGGACTTCGGTGGTGCCGACGGTTTCCTCGATGAGCGCGGCGCCGTAGCGGTCCTCTTCCAGCAGATAACGGGTCAGCACCCGGTCGATGGGATGGACCAGCCAGTATTCCCGCACGCCGTGCCGCTCGTAGAGGCGCTTCTTGTGGATTTGGTCCGTGCGGGAGGTGCCCGGCGACAGCACCTCGATGATGAAGTCCGGGGCGCCCCGGCAACCGGCCTCGTCCAGCTTGGTCCGGTCGCAAATGACAGAAATGTCCGGCTGCACCACGGTTTTGGTGTCGTCATCGGCTTCGTTCTTCTCGGGCAGGCGCACATCGAACGGGGCAATGAACGGGCTACAGGGCTTGCCCAGAAGGTGGTTGGCAATCTGACGGCCCAACTCAAGCACCCATTCCTGGTGACTGCGGCTGGGCGCGGGACTCATGTTGAAGGCTTCGCCCTCAATCAGTTCCCAGCGTTCCTCGGCGGGCCAGCGGCGGTAGTCGCCATAAGTGAAATGTCTGGCGGGATTTTGTATGGCGCTCATGGCGGTCTCTCCCCGGTGAAATTAGGCTCACAGCATAAAAGTTCGTTTAGCCCCAAACAACAACCCACTCGTTTTTCCAAAGTTTGACGCGAAGCAACCCATGTCCCATCAATCCGACCTCATCGCCTCCGACATCCACGCCTACCTCACCCAGCACGAGCACAAGGAACTGCTGCGCTTCCTCACCTGCGGCAACGTGGACGACGGCAAAAGCACCCTCATCGGGCGCCTGCTGCACGATTCCAAGATGATCTACGAGGACCAACTGGCTGCCATTCGCAAGGACAGCGCCAAGTTCGGCACCACCGGCGACGATTTCGACCCGGCCCTCCTGATGGATGGCCTCCAGGCCGAGCGCGAGCAGGGCATCACCATCGACGTGGCCTACCGCTACTTCTCGACCACCCGGCGCAAGTTCATCATCGCCGACACCCCCGGCCACGAGCAGTACACCCGCAACATGGCGACCGGCGCCTCCACCTGCGACCTCGCCATCATCCTCATCGACGCCCGCCACGGCGTGCAGACCCAGACCCGGCGACACAGCTTCATCGTTTCCCTGCTGGGCATCCGGCATGTGATCGTGGCGGTCAACAAGATGGACCTGATGGATTTCAGCGAGGCGGTGTTCGAGCAAATCCGCGCCGACTACCTGGCCTTCGCCGAGAAGCTGGACATCCACGACATCCGCTTCATCCCGCTGTCGGCGCTCAAGGGCGACAACGTGGTCAACCCCAGCCCGCACATGCCCTGGTATCAAGGCCAGCCCTTGATGGAACTGCTGGACAGCATCGAAATCGCCGAGGACCAGAACTTCGTCAACCCGCGCTTCCCGGTTCAGTACGTGAACCGCCCGAACCTGGACTTCCGGGGCTACAGCGGCACGGTGGCGGCGGGCCTGTTCCGCAAGGGCGACGCGGTGATGGCCCTGCCCTCCCGCAAGACCAGCCGGATCGCCTCCATCGTCACCTACGACGGCGAGTTGGACGAGGCCTTCCCGCCGCAGTCCGTCACCCTCGCCCTGACCGACGAGATCGACGTGAGCCGGGGCGACATGCTGGTGCGGCCCGACGATTTGCCGTTGTTGGACACCCGTTTCCTGGCCCACATCGTGTGGATGACCGAGGCGCCCATGGTGCCGGGCAAGCAGTACACCCTTAAGCACACCACCCGCCTGGCGACCGGCTCCATCGCCCAGATTTGCCACCGGCTGGACGTGAACACCCTGGAAGAATCCCCGGCGGACGAACTCCACCTAAATGAGATTGCGCTTTGCGAAGTGGCCGTGACCGCGCCGCTGGCCTTCGATCCTTACAAGGTCTGCAAGGGCACCGGCTCCTTCGTCATTATTGACCGGCTGACCAACGTCACCATCGGCGCCGGGATGATCCTGGGCGCGGCGGAACAATCCGCAGCTTCCCACCGGGTGGCGGTGGAAGAACGCGCCGCCCGCTTCGGCCAGAAGGCCGTGACCCTGTGGCTGAGTGGCGAGAACCGCATAAAACTGGCTTACGACTTGGAGCGGCGGCTGTTCGATCTGGGTCACGCGGCGGTGGTGCTGGATGAGCCGGGTTTGGCCGGACAAGCGCGGGCGGTGGCGGAGCAGGTCAACCGGGCGGGCGTGATTTGTATCAGCACGCTGGATGGCGCGGAAGCGGGGGATTTGGTGGCACCGGGCTATGCCCTGACGGCGGAAGACTTGTTGGCGCTGTTGCGGGAGAACGGGGTTTTTGTCGGATAAATCGTAAGACAGGGGTGAAATTCGCGCCATACCTGTTTAATCCCCTCTCCCATCGGGAGAGGGTTAGGGTGAGGGGGATCAAACAAGATTTCTTCCTTAAAAAATACTTTTACGGGCGAGCCGAAAAAACCAAGCAAGGAAAAATCCTATTTTCATCCCCTCACCCCAGCCCTCTCCCTGAGGGAGAGGGGGCAAAACTTCAGTTCCCGGCGGGCGTTCCGAGCGGGATAAATTCCCCAAA
>NZ_JBTEKS010000376.1:0-4158 GCF_054333355.1 Methylomagnum sp.
CTGTACGAGGCGCGGGGCATTTTGCCCATCGAACCGGCGGAGGGCGTCGCGGCCTGCGCGGCTTTGCTATCGGGCGGCGGGCGGCAACTGGTGGTCGGGCGGGTGGATGCTTCCCACTGGGAATTCCAAGGTTTGCAAGCCATGCCCGCCCCGCTGCCGACGGATTATGCCGAAGCCGTCCAAGCGGCCCGCATCGAAGCGCCCGGCGCGGCGTTGAACGGCTTGGGCCAGGGGCTCGATGCCTTGGATGGCTACGGGGCGCGGCGCTTGTGGGTCGAATTGGGCGGAACCGACGGCTGGCCGGAGGTGGCCGACGACGCCGAACTCCGCGCCCGTTTCGGTGTGGCGGACAATCAGGCGCGCTGGTTCGCGGCGGCGCTGGCGATTCTGGCCGAGTCCGGTTTCCTGCGCCGTGAGGGCGTTGTCTGGCGGGTCACGGCAACCGGGGAAACCGATGCCGCCGGGCTACGGATGGCGCGGGACGAATTGGCCCAGCGCCATCCGGTGCTGCATCCCCATCTGGCCTTGCTGGACCATTGCGCGACCCACTGGCGGGCGGTGCTGCGGGGCGAGCGTCCCGGCGTGGACGCGATGTTTCCCGATGGCTCACCCGCTCTGCTGGAACCCTTGTACCGGGGCAATCCTTGGGCGGATTTCCTTAATCGGCGGGCGGCGATGGCGGTGCGGGCCTATCTGCGGGCGCGGCGGGACGTGGGCAGCTTGCGCGTTCTCGAAATCGGCGCGGGCACCGGCGGAACCAGCCTGCCCGTGCTGGAAGCCCTGGCCGAGGCGGGCCTTGGCAATCTGGAATACCTCTTCACCGATGTCACCCAGCATTTCACCGGCCAAGCGGCGCGGGTGTTCGGGCCGCGCTTCCCGTTCCTGCGCTGCCGGGCGCTGGACATCGAGCGCCCGCCGGAAGATCAAGGCTACGCCGCCGCCAGTTGCGATGTGGTGATCGCCGCCAATGTCCTGCACGCCACCCGCGACCTCGCCGCCACGCTGCGGCGGGTGCGCGGCCTGTTGAAGCCGGGCGGGCTGCTGGTCCTGAATGAATTGACCCGGGTGCAGGCGTTCATGGCCCTGAGCTTCGGCCTGTTGGAGGGCTGGTGGCTGGCCGACGACAGGGGGCGGCGGCTCGCCCATGCGCCCTTGGTGGGGGCGGCGGGCTGGCGGCGCTTGCTGAACGGCGTGGGCTTCCCCGCCGTGACCGCGCTGGACGGGCCGGGCGCGGACCCGCTGCGCGGCACGCCGCAAAGCATCATCCTGGCCTTGGCGGGTGGGCCAGCCTTGGCCGCTGCCTCGGCCCCGGTGCCGTCGCTGGTTTCCGAGGCCGCGCCGGTTGAACCGGCCAGCCCGGCGGCGGCGCGGATTCCGGCGGAAGTTAGCTTGCCGACCTTCCTGCTGGGCGAAATCAGCGCGGTGCTGGCCGGGTTGTTGGACTTGGCGGGCCGGACGCCGGAGCCGGGGCGGCCCTTCGTCGAATTCGGGGTGGATTCGCTGCTGGCGGTGGAAGTCATCCGCGCCCTCAACGCCCGCCTGGGTATCAGCCTGCGTAAGACCGATTTGTTCAACCATCCCACGCCGGGCGAACTGGCGGGGCATATCGCGGCGAATTTTTCCGCCCCCTGTCCAGCGGGAGAGGGACTGAAAGCCCATCGCTCCAATCAGAATACCCATCCTCGCGCCATCGCCAGCACCGACATCGCCGTCATCGGCATGGCCGGACGATTCCCGGACGCCGACGATTTGGACGAGCTATGGCGCAACCTCGCCGCCGGCCACGACGCCGTGCGCGAGGTGCCCAAGGAGCGCTGGGACGTGGCGCCGCTGTTCGACCCGAACCCAGGCCGTCCCGACCGCATCTATAGCCGCTGGGGCGGTTTCATGCGGGATGTGGCCTCCTTCGACCCGCTGTTCTTCAATCTCACGCCCCGCGAGGCCGAGACCATGGACCCGCAGCAGCGCTTGTTCCTGATGGAAGCCTGGAAGGCGCTGGAAAACGCGGGCTATTCCCGGCGGCGGCTGGAAGGGCGGCGTTGCGGCGTGTTCGTGGGGGCCGCTCAGGGCGATTATCTGAACCTGCTGCGGGCGGCGGGCCGGTTCACCGACAGCCATGGCTCCATCGGCAATTCCTGCGCCATCCTCCCGGCGCGGGTGGCCTATTTCCTCAATCTCAAGGGGCCGTGTTTCGCCTTGGACACCGGCTGTTCCTCGGCCCTGGTCGCGGTGCATACGGCCTGCCAGAGCATTCTGTCCGGCGAGAGCGAGATGGCCTTGGCGGGCGGCGTCAGCGCCATCAACACGCCCGACTGGCATTTGTTCTTCTGCCGTTCCGGGATGACCTCGCCCACCGGGCGCTGCCATACCTTCGACGACTCCGCCGACGGCTTCGTCCCGGCGGAGGGCGTGGGCGTGGTGTTGCTCAAGCGGCTGGACCGGGCGCTGGCCGACGGCGACGTGATTCACGGGGTCATCAAGGCCACGGGGATCAACCAGGACGGGGCCAGCAATGGACTCACCGCGCCCAGCGCCACCGCCCAGACCGCCTTGCTGCGCGAGGTTCACCAACGGGCGGGCATCGCGCCGGACAGCTTGGACTACATCGAGACCCACGGCACCGGCACCAAATTGGGCGACCCCATCGAGTTGGAAGCCTTGCAGGACGCCTTCGGCGGGGCCGCTCGGCGGGGAGGCTGCGCCATTGGTTCGGTCAAGACCAACATCGGCCACACCATGGCGACGGCGGGCGTCGCCGGGTTGCTCAAGATGCTGCTGGCCCTGCGCCACCGGGCCTTCCCGCCCTCCCTGCATTTCGAGACGCCGAACCGGCACATCGACTTCGATACCAGCCCGTTCTACGTGAACACCGCCTTGCGCGATTGGCCCGCCCCGGCGGATCGGCCCCGCCGGGCGGCGGTCAGCGCGTTCGGGTTCAGCGGCACCAACGCCCATCTGGTGCTTGAGGAAGCGCCGCCCGCCCCGGAAGCCGTCCATGCCTTGGGCTGGCCTTGGCAACTCGTCACCCTGTCCGCCCTCACCGAGGAAGCCTTGTTGACCCGCTGCGCCGAGTTGCGCCGCTGGCTGGAAACCGCCGGGCCGGAGGCCGAATTCGACGCCATCGTGTACACCCTCAATGCCGGGCGGAGCAGCCTGCCGGTGCGGCTGGCTTTCGTGGTGCGGGACCGCGCCGAATTGGCCCGCCGCCTCGCCGCTGTCCCGGATGGCGCGGACCCGGCGCTATTCCGTAGCGATGGCCCCGTGCCCGCCAGCCCTGATCCCGTATGGGCGGAACAGGCGGCGGCACACCGCCGCATGGTGTGGGCCGATGGCGCGGCGGATGAGGCGCGTCGCCGGGAAGCCCTCACGGCGCTGGCCCGGCTGTATGTGGCGGGTTGGGAACCGGATTGGGAGGCCTTCTATGGCGATTTTCAACCGCGCCGGGTGTCCTTGCCGACCTATCCCTTCGCCCGTGAGCGCTATTGGGTGGACGCGCCCGCCTCTTCGCCCTCGCGCTCACTGGGAGACCTGTCCAGAGCGAAGTCGAAGGGGGGCTGGGGTGAGGGGGGATCAAAAGGCGCTGCCGAGCTTATCCCCGCAACCCATCCCTTCTTGGGCCAGGGCGGCGCGGACAACGGCGGCTATGCCTTCCGCGCCAAGTTCCGACGGGATGATGTCTACTTCCGCGACCATGTGGGCGGCGGGCAGGTGTTGATCCCCGCCGCCGCCCAAATGGAGATGGCCCGCGCCGCCGGGGAAGCTTTGCTGGGCGCGGGCAAGCCCTTGAGCCTGTCCCGCCTGACTTGGCAAAAGCCCCTGATTCCCGGCGATGAACCCCTGTCGGTGAAGCTCAAGTTGCACGGCGAAACCGGCGGGCGGTTGCGCTTCGAGTTGGGCGCTGGCGAGGGCGCGGCCTGGGTGGCCCATTCCGAAGGCGTCGTGTCCGAAGCACCCGAACCCGCCGCCGAAGCGCCCTTGGACATCCAAACTTTGTGGCGCACCGCCTCGCGCCATTACGACCGCGCCGAGGTGTACGCCCTGTTCCGCCGCGCTGGCTGGGAATATGGGCCGACCTACCAAACCATCCGGCGCTTGGGTGTGGGGCCGGATTATTGCCTAGCCGAACTGGCCCGCCCCGCCACGGACGCGCCGCGCCTG
>NZ_JBTEKS010000377.1:0-4144 GCF_054333355.1 Methylomagnum sp.
GAATCGGAATACCTGCATTAAGCCGTGGAGAACCTCATGATAATTAACGGCGTACACATCGACGCCACCTTCGCCGAAGCCTTCCCCATGAGGGCCACGCGGGTCGTCATCACCGCCCAGAATATGAAATGGGCCAGAATCGCCGCCCAGGCGATGACCGGCTTCGGCACCTCGGTCATCGCCTGCGGCTGCGAGGCCGGCATCGAGCGCGAACTCGACCCCAGCGAAACCCCGGACGGACGCCCCGGCATCGCCGCGATGATCTTCGCCATGGGCGGCAAAGGTCTCGCCAAGCAATTGGAAACCCGCGCCGGGCAGTGCGTGCTGACCGCGCCCACCTCGGCCCTGTTCGCGGGACTGCACGAGGGCGACCCCATCGCCTTGGGCAAGAACCTCCGCTTCTTCGGCGACGGCTTTCAAAGTTCCAAGCGCATCGGCGGGCGGCGTTACTGGCGGGTGCCGGTGATGGACGGCGAATTCCTGTGCGAGGAAACCACCGGCATGGTGAAGGCCATCGGCGGCGGCAACTTCCTCATCCTGGCCGAATCCCAGCCGCAAGCCCTGGCCGCCTGCGAAGCCGCCATCGAAGCCATGCAGAAAGTCCCGAACGTCATCATGCCCTTCCCCGGCGGCGTGGTGCGGTCCGGCTCCAAGGTCGGCTCCAAATACAAGGCGCTCAACGCCTCGACCAACGACGCCTTCTGCCCGACGCTCAAAGGCCAGACCAAAACCGAACTCAGCCCCGAAATCGAGTCGGTGATGGAAATCGTCATCGACGGCCTCACCGAAGCCGACATCAAGCAGGCCATGCGGGTCGGCATCGAAGCCGCCTGCGGTCTGGGCCGGGAAAACGGCATTCACCGCATCAGCGCGGGCAACTACGGCGGCAAGCTCGGGCCGTTCCTCTTCCACCTTCAGGAGATCATGGCATGACGGCGCTCAGCTTCACGCTCAAGACCCCATCCCAGCAGCGCATCGACGTGGCGCCGCTGACCCCGGACGCGCTGGCCGGAAAATCCGTCGCCGACATTGGCGCGGTGCTGCTGCAAACCGGCAACCGCCAAGTCCGTGCCGACGAGTTGTTCGCCATCGAGGGCGAGGACGCCAGCCAGATCATTTTCCGGGGCGCAACGGGCAAGCTGGATTTCATCGGCAAAGCCATGACCCAAGGCGCGATCAGCGTTGAGGGCGACGCGGGTAGCTATCTCGGGATGCAGATGAAGGGCGGGCGAATCACCGTTTCCGGCCATATCGACGCCTACGGCGCGTGCGAGCTGCGCAACGGCGAAATCCTGATTGGCGGCAACGCGGGGGATTTCCTCGGCGCTTGCCTGCCCGGCAACAAGAAGGGCATGGCGGGCGGCGTGGTCATCGTCAAAGGTAACGCGGGCGACCGGGTGGGCGACCATCTGCGGCGCGGGGCGATTCTGATTGAGGGCGACGTGGGCGAGTATCTCGGCTCGCGCATGACGGCGGGCACGATTGCGGTGCTGGGTAAGGTTGGCCCGAACATTGGCTTTGCGATGGGGCGCGGCACCTTGTTATTGGCCCAAGCGCCGGTGATTCCCGCCACGTTCAATGATTGCGGCACGCATACGCTGGGGTTTATTCCGCTGTTGCTGAAAGGCTTCGCGGGGTTGGATACCCGGTTTGCGGGGATGTCCGACAGCCTTAAGCGGGTGCGACGGTATGCGGGGGATATGTGCGGGTTGGGGAAGGGGGAGATTCTCGTCGCGCAATAAAAGACTTTTTAGCTCTTAAAACCCCGGTATTGTTTGAACAACACCGGGGTTTTTTATTGCTCAATTTCAGGTATGGAATGGGTGAAGCTTTAACGAAACTCGTGCCCTCGGGCTAGGCGACTGATTGGCTACCGAAAAGAATTATCCTTGATAGCCGATGCTCTCAAGATGACGCTCGGCAGTTTCTCCTAAGTACGACCGAATTACCGTAAAAAATGGCGACCAGCGCCGCTGAAAATAGTGCTGTGTCAAGCTAGGTAAGGCTTGATTGGTAGGGATGCCTCGCTGTCGTAGTTGTTTTTTGGCATGTTCAAGGCTACGAATAACCCGCAGTCGATCTTGACATAAACGGTCGCAATTCAAATTAAGAATACGGATGGTATTTTCAACCAAAGCAGCGGTATCGCCGCAATGGTTGGGTTCAAAGACCGGAACCGAAGCACAAATTTCCACATTCGCCCGAAGTTTCCCCGTGCCGAGATGGATGGCAAACAAGTTGGGAAACGCCGCGAGTTGTAAAGCATTCAGCAGCCAGCCTTCGCAAGCCGCCGATAACCCGCCTTTCTGGCTCAGGTAATTTTTGTGCTGGTCACAACTGAGATTATCAGGAAGAGGCTCCAGATAAGCAGGCGAATAAGGATTAGAGCCGCCATCGCAAACGGCCAGCAGATTATTCCAATCCAATGCCCAGTTATGCGTGCCACCGTTATCCGATTTGGGGTGAAAGTGTTCGATTTGCTGGGTTTGGTTGGTAATATCAGCTTCACAATAAGCGCATAACCCGCCTTGGTCGTTTACCGCTGTCCGTTTAATTTCCGTATACGTATCCTTGCCGCTGGAAGCTGCATCATTTCGCATTTGTTCCCAAGTTGAGCGGGGATTCGCATTTCGGTAGTCCATTAATTTTGCGGGTTCCATTCCTTTTTCGATCCGCTTCACTCCGCCAACTCCCACTGGCGATTTTCGATATATAAATCCAATTCCAATAGTAGCGGCTCGTTTTGGCGGAAATGGGCGTCCAGTTTTTTTCGCAAACCCACTGCTTCGATGGACTCCCATTGGTTGTCGTATACCAAATCCCGGTATCTGAATAACTTCCGGGTAAACTCGTTCTCCAATGGGCGTGACTCCACGCCGAAAATCTGTTTCAGTACCCGCGCCGATTCCGCCCCTTCCGTTCCCGGTGTTGCACCGAATACCCGGCCATCATGGATGATGCGGATACATTCAGCAGGCACGGTGGAAAGCACTTGCGGGCTATGGGTGGTGACGATGAATTGGGATTTCGGGAAGGTTTCTAGCAATTGTTTCAATATCCGTTGCTGCCATTCCGGGTGTAGGTGTAAATCTACTTCGTCGATTAATACTATGGCTTCGGTATTCAGCGGGTCGTTGATACCGCTGCCGGGCGGGTTAGCCTCCACCATGCGGCGGGCTATGTCGGTGACTAGGGCGAGGGTGGTGCGGTAGCCGTCGCTGAGTTGTTTTAGATCGAGAGGAATGTAGTGGTCGCCGTCTTTCCAATCGACCATGAAACGTAATGGGTCGAGTTCGGTGCGGGGATTTTTGAATTCTGGGAAAACTCGGGTAATAGCTCGACGCACACAATCTAAACTGGCATCACTATAATCTAGGGATTTATTTGCTTTTATCCCTCGGGCTTCTTCATTTTCCTTGGCATGAAACCAAGCAAATGCTGTTTTGAAATTTACTGCCGGATTTAAGGCATTGGAGAGACTATGAAACCGGGTAAAGAATTCTTTGGATTCATAGGGTGTTAAAGATGTCTCAAAAACTGCTCGATTGGTTCCATAATAAGCCATTACTGGCATTTGGTAAGTTTTATCTTGATTTTCTGCATCTATTAGTTGATCTGAGAATTTTTTTATTTCGAGGAGAGAACTAGCAGCAGCAAACGCTCCTTGTTTTTTTATGGACTTGGCATGTTCTTTAGTAGTTTTTGAAGTATCCCGTAATAAATGACCGGACCACTCAATTTGAGGGTCATAGCCGTTATCAGATGATCCTCGCTTAAGGATATTAAGCTCTGTTTCTATATCTGCGATACCATAAAAACATAAGGCAGGAAAAGGCTTGTTAGTGACAGGATCAATCCGAATATCCGCGATGCTAGCTCGTTTATATCCCGCCTTTGCTATAGGTAATTGCTCCAGAAACTTCTTGAATAACAACAAAATCCCATCCAAAACCGCCGTCTTCCCCCTCCCATTCCCCCCCACCAGCACTGTCAACCGATTATCAAACTCCATTTCCAAATGCTCAAAGCACCGGAAATTATCCAGCACAATCCTTTTCAGCTTCATCGTCCTATCTCCCAAACCCACACGTCATCGGATAGCGCCGATCCCGCCCAAACGCCCGCTTACTGATCTTCACCCCCG
>NZ_JBTEKS010000378.1:0-4133 GCF_054333355.1 Methylomagnum sp.
CGCTGGTAGGCCCCGGGCAGGGAGTCCCACAGGGCCTGCGCGCCCGCCGCGCTCCGGTCCCCCACGTGGACGCCGACGATCTCGTGGGTTTCCCGGTCCAGGGCCAGCCAGATCCACCGCTTGTTGCCGTGGCTCCCCACGAACGACCAGGCCTCGTCGCATTCATCACGCCGACAACAAGCTTCTTAAACATGACGCTGTACCTTATTGTTCTGGCGGAGAAACTTGGCAGTGGCTTCGCCGTGTCTTGCAGAGCCTCGATGAGATGTGCGGACAAAATTCTAGGGAACTATTACCCATCAAATTGGGAACGGCTTCACACAACCAGCTTATTTTGGTGACTATGGTCACATAGTTGAAAGAATTTCATCGAATATTAATCAATATTAAAACATCTAAAAAATAATAGATGTATTTTCACATTTCTGTGATTTTCTTATTGATGGCACACCGCTGGCTTCGGTCCCGCTGGCTGAGCGGAGCCGAAGCCAGCCCAATTCACTTCCCGAGCGGAATCGAGGAGACCGAACTGGGCGCGTGAGACCCCGGCTATTCATAGGGTGGGCTAGGCGCACGCTTCGAAAGATTCGCGAACTCTTTAAAGATTCGCCGTGCGCCGTAACCCGCCGCCCTAACTTCCCATCGTCACCCCACAAAACCACGTAACCCTGTGAACGCGGAAAAAGCACTCGACGGGCGAATCCGGTCCGTCGATGGCAAAAGCCAATTTCCGCGATGACGCCCTTCGGATTCATGACATTTCATGGATTGCTGCGATAATTGGGGAATCAGCCTTTTCGCAAGGCTGATATAGCGGGCGGAACGATTGGGGAATCGAAAGGCTCAAAAATTCCCGCGTCTGGGCTGAATCGCCATGGAAGCCACCGATTTCCGAACGGCTTTTATCCGGCCAGCCACTCGCCGACCTTTCGTCAGGCTCCCGGAATCCGCGCCGTCTACCCCGCTTGCCAAAGGAAGACCTATGTCATGCACCGACCCCCACAGCTTTCTCCAAGCCTTGCTCGCCAAGGAACAAGCCGAAGACTACGTTCTGCGTAAGCCCCCCAAGGCGCACACGCCCTTGGTGGTCACGTTATCGCGGGATTACGGGGCGGGCGGCGAAACCATCGCCCAAACACTCGCCGAATGCCTGGGGCTGGCGGTTTACGACCATGAAATCGTCGAATTAGCCGCCAAGAAGGCCAAGGTCGAAGCCTTCAAATTCGACGCTCAGGAAGAGGACGACTCACCCGGCATTTCGACCTTCCTCTATAGCGTCCTGACCGGCACCGCCGGAGAGCTGCACACCTATCGGCGCGCCCTCTACGAAGCCCTGCTGGAAATGTCCCATAACGATTGCCTGCTGATGGGGCGCGGGGCGCACCTGATTCTGTCCAACAAGAAAGTGTTCCGGGTCCGGGTGGTCGGCTCCAAGGTGGTGTGCGCCAAGCGGGTGGCGGAGGACACAGGGCTTTCCCTGCTGCAAGCGGAACGGCTGGTGTACGAGGTCAACAACAAGCGGCACAAGCTCATCGACAACCTGTTCCGCGACAACTTCGAGCATTGCTCGCTGGAATTCGCCAAGAACTTCGATCTAGTCATCAACACCGACCACATCGCCGCCGAGCAAGCCGTGCCCATCATCCTGCTCGCCATGCAGCAAGCGGGCTTTGATCTGCGGCAACCC
Source organism: Methylomagnum sp. (assembly GCF_054333355.1). NCBI lineage: Bacteria > Pseudomonadati > Pseudomonadota > Gammaproteobacteria > Methylococcales > Methylococcaceae > Methylomagnum > Methylomagnum sp. The sequence goes on from NZ_JBTEKS010000378.1 coordinate 1,688, forward strand.
GCCCCGCCCGCCTGAACCCCATGGACTTTTTCCGGTGCTTCCGATGGGTAAAACCCCCATTCAATTCAATCCAACAGGCGAAGACCGGCGGTGTTTTCGGCCATTGGTTCCTTAACGAAAATCACACATGAAAAAGTTAGGCTGGTTGGTGTTGGTTTTGGCGGGGTTTTACGGGGATGGATACCGCCGTTTTTCGGAAGGCAATGTGCGGCAATTCCTGGTCGATTTCAGCATGAACGCCTATCAAGGCAACCACGAAACCGTCTGCGGCCTGTTCGCGGACGACGTGGACGTCAGCATCAATGACCAATCGCCGCAAGGCCGCTGGGAAGTGGAAGGCGGCAAAGAAGAGGCGTGCGGCTATATCAAGCAAACCTCAGCGGCCTTCATGACGTTGCGGGCGCATGTGGACACGTCCTGGGACGATATTGTCATCAAGCGCTCTGGCTTCCCCTGGCTGACGGCGGAAATCACTTACCAGCAAACCACCCACATCACCGCGGGCGACGGGATTCCCATGCCAGCCATGACCGCCGTCAGCGACGACGCCCTGATCCTCAAGCGCACCCTCGGCGGGTTACGCATTGTCAAACTTCAATCCGATAGCGCAACCGCCGTGGACTAAACCCCTCATCACATCACGGCCTCGCGGCCCATCAAGCCAAGCGAGGCCATTCACCCCGACTTCTCAGTCACACACAAGGAGACCTACATGAGTAAAAAATACGTCTATGCCTTCACCGAAGGCGACGGCCACAACAAGAAACTATTGGGCGGCAAAGGCGCCAACCTGTGCGAAATGACCCAGATCGGCCTGAACGTGCCGCCGGGCTTCGTCATCACCACCGACGCCTGCCTGGAATATCTGGACGAAAAAGCCCTGCCGACCGGCATTTTGGAGGAAGTGGGCGGCCACATCCGGCAACTGGAAGAGCAGACCGGCAAGGCTTTCGGCGGCGGCGACAACCCGCTGCTGGTGTCGGTGCGGTCCGGCTCGGCCATGTCCATGCCCGGCATGATGGACACCATCCTCAACCTCGGCCTGAACAAGGAAACCCTGCGCGGATTGATCCAGCAGACCAGCAACGAGCGCTTCGGCTACGACGCCTACCGCCGCTTCATCCAGTTGTTCGGCAAGATCGCGCTGGGCGTCAGCGATGAATTGTTCGACCACCAGTTCGACGAAGTGAAGCGTACGGCGGGCGTGAAAGCCGACATCGGCCTGAGCGCGGCGCACCTCAAGGACATCAGCGAGCGCTTCCTAAAAGTGGTCCACGACGCCACCGGCAAGCCCTTTCCCGAGGACGTGTACGAGCAATTGGAGATTTCCATCAAGGCCGTGTTCGGCTCCTGGATGGGCAAGCGGGCCATCGACTACCGCCGGGAATTCCACATCACCCCGGACATGGCGAACGGCACGGCGGTCAACGTCGTCACCATGGTGTTCGGCAACATGGGCAACGACTGCGCCACGGGCGTGGGCTTCACCCGCAACCCCGGCACCGGCGAAAACGAAATGTACGGCGAATACCTGGTCAACGCCCAGGGCGAGGACGTGGTGGCCGGTATCCGCACGCCGAAGCCGGTGGCGGAAATGGCCAACGAAATGCCCGACCTGTACCGCCAGTTGGTGGACCTCCGCAACAAACTGGAAACCCATTACCAGGAAGTCCAGGACTACGAGTACACCATCGAGAAGGGCGTGCTGTACTGCCTGCAAACCCGCAACGGCAAGATGAACGCCGCCGCCATGGTGCGCACCTCGGTGGAAATGTTCGGCGAGGGGCTGATCTCCAAGGAACGGGCGCTGCTGCGAGTGGACCCGTCCCATCTGGAGCAATTGCTGCATCCCCGCCTCGATCCCAAGCACAAGGAAAAACCCCTGGCGACCGGCCTCCCCGCCTCGCCCGGCGCGGCCAGCGGCAAATGCGTGTTCGACGCCGACCAAGCGGAACTGCTGGGCCGGGCGGGCGAGAAGGTCATCCTGGTCCGCGAGGAAACCAAGCCGGAGGACATCCACGGCTTCTTCGCCTCGCAAGGCATCCTCACCAGCCGGGGCGGCAAGACCTCCCACGCGGCGGTGGTGGCACGCGGCATGGGCAAAGCCTGCGTCGCGGGCGCGGAAGGCATCGCGGTGGACAGCCGGGCGCGGCTGGCGCGGATCGGCGAACTGACCCTCCGCGAGGGCGACATCATCACCATCGACGGCAGCAACGGCAACGTGTTCCTGGGCGAAATCCCCACCATCCCGCCGACGTTCTCCGAAGAGTTGAAAATCCTGCTGGGCTGGGCCGACGAAGTGGCGCGGCTCAAGGTGCTGGCGAACGGCGACACCCCGGACATGGTGACGGTGGCGATGGAATACGGCGCGAAGGGCATCGGCCTGTGCCGCACCGAGCGCATGTTCAACGCCGTCGAGCGCCTGCCGGTGGTGGTGGAAATGATT
>NZ_JBTEKS010000379.1:0-4112 GCF_054333355.1 Methylomagnum sp.
CGATCATAAGGATGTCGCTCAATTTGTGGAGCTTGTTCCTGGTTTCCCGGCGCGGGCCTTCCAAATCGGCGGAGTAGGGGCGGGGATCGGGCAACATAAAAAGCCCACACAGTACCTCATTCCTTGTCAAGGGGGGAGATAACGCGGTTGCCCTGGGTACCCGGGACGGTAAGCGGGTCAACGAGCGCCCTCGGCGATCTCGCGGTGTAGCTTCGCCATTTGCCGATCCATCTTGGCGAGTTGCTGGTAGTGGTAGATCAAGCCGTCATACTGCTCTTGCAATATGGGGGACTGTTTTCCGTAGAGATACCGATGCTCCTGGTAATGATCCCGCAGCCGTCGCTCCTCTGCCGCCTTATTATCCGCCGCCTTCGCCGCCTGTTCATAGGCATCGGCCAGCCCCTTGTGGTCGGAACTCGTTATGGACTCGTTCATGGCGGTGTTCATGTTCGTCGTGCGGAAGCCCGGCTGGGTGCAACCGGCTAATAATCCGAGGGCGATAAAAGCGCTGGCCGCTGTATTCCTGGGGGTGTTCATGGCTTACCTCATGTGTCCGTGGCGATTCGCGGCTTCCCGCCGCTTCGCTTTTTAGACAAGCTTTCAGGGACGGTTTCGCTCGATGGCAACTCCCTTCACCAACGCATAAATCGCCGGAATCACCACCAGGGTCAGCAGCGTCGAGGACACCATCCCGCCCACCATCGGCGCGGCGATGCGGCGCATGACTTCCGAGCCGGTGCCGGTACTCCACAGGATGGGCAAAAGCCCCGCCATGATGGCGGCGACGGTCATCATCTTGGGCCGCAGCCGCTCCGCCGCGCCGGCCATCAGGGCGGCGTGCAGGTCATCCCGCGTGAAGGCCCGGCCTTCCGCCCGGCATAGCTCCCACCGCGCCTGATAGGCGTGGTCCAGGTAAATCAGCATCACCACGCCCGTCTCGGCGGCCACCCCGGCCAGGGCGATGAAACCCACGCCCACCGCCACGCTGACGTTGTAATCCAGCAGCCACAGCAGCCAGACCCCGCCCACCAAGGCGAACGGCACCGACAACATGACGATGAAAGTCTCAGTCAGCCGCCCGAAGTTGAGGTAAAGCAGCACGAAGATGATGGCGAGAGTCAAGGGCACCACCAGTTGCAACCGCTGCTTGGCCCGCTCCATGTACTCGAACTGGCCGCTCCAGGCGATGTAATAGCCGGGCGGGAACGCCACCACGTCGGCCACCGCCTTCCGGGCGTCGTCCACATAACCCTGGATGTCCCGCCCGCGCATGTCCACATAGATATAGGCGGACAGCATGGCGTTCTCGGTGCGGATGCCGGGCGGCCCCTGGCTGAGGCTGATATTCGCCAATTGCCCCAGCGGCACCACGGCTCCGCTCGGAATCGGCACCAGCACATGGGAGCCTAAAGCTTCCGGGCTGTCCCGCAGCTCCCTCGGGTAGCGGAGGATGATGCCGAAGCGCTCGCGCCCCTCCACCATGGTGGTGATGGTTTCGCCGCCAATGGCGGTTGAGATCAAGTCCTGGATGTCGCCCACCGGCAGGCCGTAGCGGGACAAGGCTTCGTAATCCGGGTCGATGTTCAGGTAATAGCCGCCGGTGATGCGCTCGGCGTAGGCGCTGGTGGTGCCCGGCACATGCTTCACCGCCTGCTCGATCTCCCGCGCCAGCCGCTCCATTTCCGCCAAATCCTTGCCGAACAGCTTGATACCGATGGGCGTGCGGATGCCGGTCGCCAGCATGTCGATGCGGTTCTTGATGGGCATGGTCCAGGCGTTGCTGACGCCGGGGATTTGCAGGGCCGTGTCCATCTCCGCCACCAGTTTGTCCACGGTCATCCCCGCCCGCCATTCGGTTTCCGGTTTCAGGTTGACGAGGGTTTCCGACATTTCCAGGGGCGCCGGATCCGTCGCGGTCAGCGCCCGGCCCGCCTTTCCGAACACCGACTCGACCTCGGGGAATGATTTGATGATGCGGTCCTGGGTTTGCAGCAATTCCGCCGCCTTGGTGGTGGACAGCCCCGGCAAAGTCTGCGGCATGAATAACAAAGTGCCTTCGTTGAGAGTGGGCATGAATTCCCCGCCCAGTTGTGAGGCCGGATACCAAGCGCCCACCAGCGCCAGCAGGGCCAGCAGCAAGGTCAGCTTCTTCCAGCGCAAGGCCGCGCCGATGACCGGGCGGTACAGTCGGATCAGCAGCCGGTTCACGGGATTGCGCCCCTCCGGCAGGATGCGCCCGCGCACGAACAGCAGCATCAACACCGGCACCAGCGTCACCGACAGCACGGCGGCCCCGGCCATGGCGAAGGTCTTGGTGAAGGCCAGCGGATGGAACAACCGGCCCTCCTGGGCCTCCAGGGCGAACACCGGCAGGAACGACACGGTGATGATGAGCAGGCTGAAGAACAGCGCGGGGCCGACTTCGCGGCAGGCGTTGAGGAGGATATCGAAGCGGGAAGCCGATGCGCCTGGTGAGCCGTCGGCGCCTTCTTCCCCCTCTCCCCGAGGGAGAGGGGAAGAGCTTCGCTCCAAATGCTTATGGGCGTTCTCAATCATCACGATGGCCGCGTCCACCATGGCCCCGATGGCGATGGCGATGCCGCCCAGGCTCATGATGTTGGAGTTCATCCCCAGCCCGTACATCAGCCCGAAGGCAATCAGCACGCCCACCGGCAGCATGAGGATCGCCACCAGGGCGCTGCGCAGATGCAGCAGGAACAGGGCGCACACCGCCGCCACCACGGCGCTCTCCTCCAGCAAGGTGTGGCGCAGATTGGCGATGGCCCGAAGGATCAACTCGGAGCGGTCATACACGGCTTTTACGCTGACGCCTTCCGGCAATCCGGCGGTGAGTTCGCCCAGCCGGGCTTTGACGTTGCGGATGACATCCAGCGCGTTCTGGCCGTAACGAGCCAGGGCGATGCCGGACACCGCCTCGCCCTCGCCATCCAGTTCCGCAATGCCGCGCCGCTCGTCCGGTACCAACTCCACCCGCGCCACGTCCCGCACCAGCACCGGAATGCCGCTCTCGGCCTTGAGCACCAGCCGTTCCACATCGTCCCTGCCGCGCAGATAACCCCGGCCCCGCACCATGTACTCGGTCTCGGCCAGTTCGATGACCCGCCCGCCCACGTCGCGGTTGCCGTTCCTGAGCGCGTCGGCCAGGGCTTTGAGCGGGATGCCGTAGGCTTGCAGCTTGTGGGGGTCCACCGTCACCTGATACTGCTGGACGAAGCCGCCGAGGCTCGCCACTTCCGCGACGCCCTGGGCCTTGGTCAGTTGATAGCGGACGAACCAGTCCTGAAGGGTGCGGAGTTCCGCCAGGGAATACTGCTCGCCGAGCAGGACATACTGGTATACCCAGCCCACTCCGGTGGCGTCCGGTCCTAGTTGTGGCGTGACCCCGCGCGGCAGGCGGCCGGCCGCGAAATTGAGGTATTCCAGCACGCGGGAACGCGCCCAGTAGATGTCGGTGCCGTCCTCGAAAATGATGTAGACGAAGGACGCGCCGAAGAACGAAAAGCCCCGCACCGCCTTGGAGCGCGGCACGCCGAGCATGGCAGTGGTGAGGGGATAGGTCACTTGGTCCTCGACCACCTGCGGCGATTGGCCGGGGAACTCGGTGTAGACGATGACCTGGGCGTCGGACAGGTCCGGCAGGGCGTCCAGCGGGGTTTTCAGCAGGGCGTAGACGCCGCCGCCAGCGATGGCCAGAGTCGCCAGCAGCACCAGGAAAACGTTGCGGAGGGACCAGGCGATGATGCGGGCGAGCATGGCTTACCCCGCTGGTTCCGACGCGCCGCGTGGGAACGCCGTTAAGTTAAGCGCTCGTAGTCCCGCCTTTAAGCGGCTATCGGCTGCTAGGAACCGCCTAAAGGCGGGACTACGAACAGTTTTAGCCCTTAATGTAATGAACGATTCTGAAGAGGTTTTCACTGATGCTCCCCATGCCCACGAGAATGCCCCGCCGCACTTTCCCCCGGCGGAGCCGTCTCGGGCACCGCCATTCCATCCAACGCCGACTTAAGCTTGCTCTCCGCGTCAATCAAGAAATTGGCACGGGTCACGACAGTTTCCCCCGCCGCCGCGCCGTCCAGCACTTCGAAATAGCC
>NZ_JBTEKS010000380.1:0-4111 GCF_054333355.1 Methylomagnum sp.
CCCAGGGAATAGTAGGTCCGCTCCAGCACCGAGCCGTCCTCCAGCCTTGCCGAGAATGTCATCCCGTTGGCGTGGCGGGGCAAGGTGGTGGCGGCGTCGAAGATCAAATCCCGCTCGTAGACGAACGGCAATTCCCACACGCCGCCCAGCCTGATCCGGCCCGAGGCTTTAATCGCCGCCACCTTGCCCGGAATCGTGCCGGTGTCGATGCGCGTGTAGTCCTCGCCGGAGAGGCCCATCAGCGCGGCCACGTCGGTGCCGTGGCCCGCGCCCGTCTTGGCGAGGGAGCCATAGAGCCTGACGACCACGCCCGTCACGGCCGCCGGGTCGGGCAATGCCTGCACGAACTGACCCGCCGCCCGCCATGGGCCCATGGTGTGGGAACTGGAAGGGCCGATGCCCACCTTGATGATTTCGAATGCGCTGATGGATTCCATAGGCCACCCACAGATTTAATGAACAGGGTTGGTAGAAGCACAGGGGCATTGTGCGGGCGTGGTCCCCCGTGTGGCAACGTGATTGGCCCGCACATTCTGTTCGCTATTCCGGCAGGGATGCTTGGTGAAGCCCATCATGGACGAAGCCACCCAGGCGTCCCCGCCAGTCCTGACCAGCGCCGAGCCGATGAACCAAGGCCGGCTTCCTCAAGGCTCGACCCCCAGATAGGCGCCCGTCAAATCCTTCGGGTCGGTTTGCAGGTAGTAATAGCCCCTGCCCGCGCCATCGACCACCACGCGGTAGTTGTAGGGGGTTCCCAGGCTGTCGGTTTCGCGCAGCGTGCCGGTGCAATCGGGGTTCAGCTTGAACTGGCCGGTGTAGCTGGCCGTCTCTGGCTGCCCGGCATAATTGCTGATGGCGAGGCCCACCAGATTCCCCGCGCCGTCATGCGCCTCCCGCTGAATCACGGCGTTGGGCTGCCACCGCCCCTTCACGACGCTGAATCCCGCTTGCGTGCTTAGCACGACGCCTTTCAGGGTGTCCGGGGCGCAGGCGGTCACGGTTTGGGGGGACAAGCTCCCGGTGATAGTGCTGCCCCGGGTGAGGTCGATGCTGTAGGTCCGGCGGGTGGTGGGCGAGACCACCACGGAGCTTCGCCAGAGTCCTGAGGATGGCCTACGGCTGACTAGGCCGGTGCAATCGGCACCCACATTCGCTTGGCCGGTGTAGGTCATTGCCTTGAAGCGCTGGCCTAGCCGCTGCCAGACCGTGCCGGAGACCCGCCCGTCCGCGCTCCAATCCTCAAGGTAGAGGCGGGATGACGGGGTCGAGCGTCCGTTGATCCGGGCATAGCCGTTATCCAAGCCGATATAGCGTCCCGCCAAGTCGGCGAGTTGGCAGGCATTCCCGGCCAAGGCGGGCGAGCAGGCGATGGCGGCGAGGCCCGCGCAGACGACGCGGCTATGGCATAAAGCCCCGGAACGGGGTGCTTGGCGGGACGCATTGAAGTTCATGGCTCGGCACTCTTATGGGTAAAGGTAAATGGCCGAGGATAATGGAATTTGGCTGGCGGGAATATGGCTCGGGGTTTCCGCTTCAGGGCAACCGCGCCATGTGCATGGGTTCGCCTGTCTTCTCCCCCGCCCGTGGGTAGAGGGACACCGCCATTAAGCCAAGCCGGTCTAAACCGCGTCCCATTTGAAACACGAAATTCCATAACCAACCGTCAGATGCCTTGTATGGGATGGGTGCAGCGCAGCGAAACCCATCACAACAGGCTAAGCGGCATGATGGGTTTTGCTATCGCTCCACCCATCCTATGAGTTACGGTTTTCAAACAGGACGCGGTTTAAATCCAAACTTTAGTTTGGATAAAGGTGCGCCTCATTGAAGATTCTTGCCTAATCACAGCACAGGTAAGGGATTTCCCTTACGACTTTTCGTGGCCCGCCGACCAAACTGGATTCAGGGACCGCCCCCCGGTCTCGATGGCCCGCTGGCCGGGAATCCTCGACACAGGCTCAATGGGCCGCAAGGCCGCGTGATGCTTGACGCCCGCCCATCTTCCATCCGCCCCGAAGAGCTTGCGAAGACGCGGCCCCACCGGGAGCTCAGGGTTTTGGCTCGGGATTTGCTCTGGCTTGGCTGCTTGCGTGAACGGGCTGGTTGGCCCGGTGGTGGAGTGGGGTCGTCCCCCGGCGGCGGCCACTTCACCCCCGCCATCGGCGGGGCGAACGGCACCTCAGGACTCTACGCCGCCACCGTGGAAACCGTGCCGGTCCCCACCGCCGCGTGGCTGTTCGGCAGCGCGGTCATGGGCCTGTTCGGCACCGGTCGCCGGAAACAAGCGGCCGCTTAAGCGATGCATTGATGACGTCGCCGCCTGCTGAGGCGGCGATGTTGTCATTGAAAGTCCAATATCATCAAAAGAGTGAAATTCAATGAATTCAAGACTACGCAAAGTCATCGTCGGCCTTCTCGGCACGGTCGCCTTGGCCGGCTTTTCCTCTCAGGCGAGCGCTTTCGGGGGCGAGGCATACAGCATCGGCGCCTTCACCGGGGCGACGATCAACTCCACCGGCCACGCCGCCCCCTTCAAATCGTGGACCGACTATGGCGCGGAAAACTTAGGATGGGTGCATACCGCCGGCTTCGCGACCCTGCAAGTCGGGTCGGCTTCCGACATCGCCAATGGCGTCACCTACAACGTGGTGCTTACCATGACCGGCGAGGGGAGCGCCGGACTCGCCACCGCCAGCACCCTGGACAATCCCGCCTTCACCGTCTGGACCGGCGGCGCCAATCCCACCAGCACGGGCGGCGGCGGATTCCATAAGTTCAATCAACTTCGCGGCCCCTCCGGACCCGGGGAAAGCCTCACCACCAATGACGCCTTGACTTCGGGCGGCGTGCTGGCGGGTTCCAATGGCTGGGTGGGCTACGCCAACTCGGGCTTCGTGGTGGCCAATTCCGGCGGCAATACCGTGGCCCATGGCGGCGTGAACGGCGGTTCGCCCTGGCTCACCAATCCGGGCGCGTCCTCCTGGTCCTACAGCCAGCTCAACCAGAATAATTCCTCCACGGCCCTCGACTACGCCAGCTTGACCCTGGCGGGACTCAAGTCGGGCTATTACCTGTTGGCGCTGGGGGGAAGCTGTGGCGACCCGAACCCCGCCAGCAATTGTGGAATCGGCCAGAACTACGGCCTTCAGGTTTCAGCGGCCCCCGTCCCCATCCCCGCCGCCGCCTGGCTGTTCGGCAGCGCGGTCATGGGCCTGCTCGGCATCGGTCGCCGGAAATCGACCGCCGCCTGATAAGTCGTTCCCATTCAAGCCGGATGGCTGGGCCGTCCCGGCGAACGCAGCGAAACCCCCGGCTTCGGTTTGGCCGGGACCGGGGGTTTTTCATCCGGCCCCACCAAATTAAGCCAAATCCCATAGTTAATGCGCGTTTGCCCGCACGTTACATTCCCGGTTCGACCATGGCCCTGGAAATCCCGTGAATACCAAGGGGTTTAAGCGGTTGGCCTGTTCGTTGCTTTCCTTGGGGCACGGCTCGGTTCGGCCTTCCGCTCGGCAGCCAGCCGACGATGGCCCGAACGCGCTCCCGCCGCGATGACTTTCGCGGAGCCGGTTTGCCGCCGGCGACCGGCCTTGACCTCCGCGCAACCACGCCCGTTTCGGAGCCGGCCGCGTTTGGCGGGTGCCACGAACCCGCCGCTTTTTATTCCTCGCTCGACGTCCGCCCAAAGACGCTACGGATTCCGGCCGTGCGCTTTCGCGCCAACGTCCCCAAAAATGGGTGTCCCCATGAAAAAACGAATAACACTGGCCTCTCTCCTCACGCTTGCCCTTGGCCTCGCGCTTTGGCAAACCCAAACCCCTGATGCCCCGTTCACCGGCCATGGCGATTCCGCCAGTTTGGGCGGCGTGTTCAACCGCTGGAAGACCGCCTACGAAAGCCGGGGCGGTTCCCGTGTCCTGCATCTGGGCCTGTCCCCGTCCAAGGCGCTGTCCCGCGCCGCCTCGGGCGCCACGGGCCGGGCCGCGCTGGATCTGGCTGACGGGCGCTTCCGGGTTGATGTGGACGGCCTGCCGGGCGATGCCGCCTACGAGGTCTGGCTACTGGATAATCACACCGCCGCACAAGGCGCGGGCGCTGCCCCGGCCAAATC